>JANXSI010000538.1 GCA_025352765.1 Devosia sp.
GCGACCGCCAGCACCACAACGTGTGGGGCAGCGGCACCGTTTACGGAGATTTACGGCATCGAAGTGGAAAGGGTGTGGCTCCCCTGGAGTGACGCTGGGGAACGCGTCTGGATGCAGCCGGTCCCGCGAGCAGGTCCCACGGCCTGGCACTGATTGCCGCCGCGACACACCCTGTAGATCAAGGGATGTGGTCGTGCCACGTGTCATAATCTGACAGTGATTGACTGACAGATATGGGGCGTGGAATGATGGTTGGTCAAGAATCGACGGGGCTGCCTCGGCTGGTGCGTGGCTCGGTAGTGACCCATCGACGGCGCTGTGGCAAGCCGAACTGCCGCTGCGCGGACGGTGAGGCGTTGCACGAGAGCACTGTGCTGAGCTATTCCGAAGGCGGGCGCACCCGGCTGTTGAGGCTGCCCGCCGAGCAGGTGGCGTCGGTGCGGGCCGCGACGCAGCGCTACCGGGCGCGCCGGCAGCGGCTGGAAGCTGACGGGCAAGCTGGGCGCCAAACGCTGGTCGCTCGGTTCGGTGCGGGCGAGCGAGCGTGAGCGCCGCGGCCGAAGTGCTCACCGACCCGTTCGTTGCCAGTCACGACATCTTCGAGGCGCTGGTCGGCTGGCTTGGACACGCTGAGGCGGCCGCGCTGTCGGCGGCCGAGCTGGAGGAACGGCTGCAGGTGCAGTCCCGGGAGGTGTTCCGCCAGTTGTTCGCCGACTACCTGGAACTGCGCGCCCGCGATGAACCCAGGCTCGCTCGGGTCGTGGACGCCCAGGGGACGGCGCACCGGACCGTTGAGGCCGGTCACACCCGGGCGTTGGCGACCGTGTTCGGTGCGGTCGGGGTCCGCCGGATCGCCTACCGCAAGCGCGGGCGCCCGAACCTGTATCCGGCCGACGCCGGGCTCAACCTGCCACCGGAGAAGCAGTCCCACGGGCTGCGCAAACTGGCCGCGGTGGAAAGTTCCCGCGGCAGCTTCGACGAGGCCGTGCAGGCCATCGAGCGGGCGACCGGACAGAAGGTGGGCAAGCGCCAGGTGGAGGGCCTGGCCGCGCTGGCAGCGGTGGACTTCGAGTCCTTCTACGCGACCCGGCTGCCCCCGCCGGGCACAGCGCACGACCTGCTCGTGTTGCAGGTCGACGGCAAGGGCATCGTGATGCGCCCCGACGCGCTGCGCCCGGCGACCGCGAAAGCAGCAGCCAAAGCCCGCCACAAGCTGACGACCCGACTATCCAAAGGCGAGAAGCGCAACTGCAAACGGATGGCCGAGCTGGGCGCGGTCTACGACGCGAGCCCCGTGCCCCGCTCTGCCTGCGACATCTTCCCCGCCAACGACACCGAACGCCAGGCAGCCAAGGACGGGCCCACCGCCACCAACAAGTGGCTCGTCGCCAGCATCGAGCAGGACGCCGCCACCGTCATCGCGCGGGTCTTCGACGAAGCCGACCGCCGCGACCCGAACCACACCCGGACCTGGGTAGCGCTCGTCGACGGCAACGTCCATCAGATCAACCGGATCAAGGCCGAAGCCAAAGCCCGCAACATCAACGTCGCGCTCGTCTGCGACCTGGTCCATGTCGTGGAGTACCTGTGGAAGGCCACCTGGAGCCTGCACCCCGAAGCCGATCCCGCCGCAGAACAATGGGTCCGCCGCCAAGCCCTCGCCGTCCTCGACGGGAACGCCCTCAAGGTTGCCCGCACGATCCGTCGCCAGGCCACCAAGGCCGCCCTGAGCCCTACCCAGCGCAAAGGCGCCGACGCCGCCGCCGACTACCTGTCCAGCAAGGCGCCCTACCTGGACTACCCAACCGCCCTGACCAGCGGCTGGCCCATCGCCACCGGCGTCATCGAAGGTGCCTGCCGCCACATCGTGGCCGACCGATTCGACGTCACCGGAGCCCGCTGGGGACTCGCCGGCGCCGAAGCGATCCTCAAGCTACGAGCCCTCCGCAGCAACGGCGACCTCGAAACCTACTGGACTTGGCACCTCGCCCAAGAACGACACCGAATCCACCAATCCCGCTACCTCCACGGCGCCCTACCCCGAGCAGCCTGACGTCACTCCAGGGGAGCCACACCCAAATGATGGTGACTGCGCGGGTGTGAGACCTGGGTCCGGCGTTCAGGTGCGGCGGCGCTG
>JANXSI010000545.1 GCA_025352765.1 Devosia sp.
CCGGTGGCCTGCCGCGGCCAGCGGGCGCCCCTCGGCAAGCTGCTCACGCAGCGCCGCCTCGGCGCCGACCTCGTCGGCCCGCCGGGCGAGCGCGAATACGCCGAGCGACGCGCTACCGTGCAGCGGACCAGTGAGCGTCGCGAGGCCCGCGAGGGCCCCGGCGGCGAGCGACGCGCCGGTCGAGACCGCGACGCGGGCCGCAAACGTCGAGGCGTTGAGTTCGTGGTCGGCGAGCAGCACCAGCGCACGCCTGAGGCCAGCCGCCGCGCGCGGCCGGCGCCAGCGCGCCGCCAGCCGATCGTGCAACACCCCCTGCCCCGGCCCGCAGATCGCGTCGGCGACGGTCGCCAGTACATCTTGGGCCTCGAGCCCGAGCGACTTGCGGCCGCGACCGTGGCTCGGCGCATCGCCGGCGGCGCGGCGGGCCAGCGCCACCAGCGCCGCGCCGAACGGCGAGCCGTCGCCCGCCGGGCCCTCGCCGCGGGACGGCAGGTCCAGCGGCCGGTCCAGCGGCCACAGCAGTTGCGCCACTTCCTCGAGCGTGCCCGCCGCCGAGAACGCAACGGCGTCCTGACCCCGATAGATCAGCCGGCCACCGGCAATCGTCGATATCGCGGTGGCAATGACCGGGTCGCCCCAGCCGATCGCGCCCTCGGCGATCGTCCGGTCGGGAACGCGCCCCGGACGACGCCCGGCCAGCCGATCGATGTCTTCAGCGTTGTAGAGGCTGCGCCGGGAGTCGCCGGGATCGGCCTTGGCGCGAATGCGTCCGCGGCTGACGCTGGCATACAGCGACTGCGGTTTTACGCCCAGTCGCAGGAGAGCGGTGTCTGCCGAAAGCCACATAGCATGCCCTTACATTGATGAGATTGATCAAGATTGACGTCAACGTGGATGACCGCACATTCAATGTTGATCAATGTAAGGAGTCAACATGGCGATCGGACTGGATGACGTTGTAGCGGCCGAGACCGCGCTTTCGGACGTGGACGGCCTCGCCGGACGCCTCATCATCCGGGGCCGCTCCCTCGACGAGCTCGCCGGACACGAGCCCTCCGAGGCGGTGCTCGCCATGCTGTTCGAGGGTGCCTTCGAGACGCCGCCGACTTGGCGGGATGTGGCGCTTGCGCGCGTGGATGCGTTCAACCGCCTGTCACCGCTACTGCCGAGCGTCGCCGACCTGCCGCTCTACGATGCCATGCGTGCGCTGGTCGCCAATCTGCCCGACCTTGCGTCGCTCGAGACCGCCCTGCTGCTGGTGGCGGCGCCGGCCGTCGCGGTTCCGGCGCTGATCCGGCTCCGCAACGGCCTCCAGTCGGTTGCGCCAGATGCCGGCGCCTCCCACGCGGCCGATATCCTGCGCATGCTGAGCGGGACCCCGGCGACCGAGGCAGAAGTGGCCGCACTCGACACCTATCTGGTCACCGTCTCGGACCATGGGCTCAACGCCTCGACCTTTGCGGCGCGCGTCGTGGCCTCGACCCAGGCCGGTCTGATGTCATCGGTCCTCGCGGCCCTCGGGGCGCTCAAGGGACCGCTGCACGGCGGGGCGCCCGGCCCCGTCCTCGATATGCTCGACGAGGTGGGAGCGCCGGAGATGGCCGAGCGGGTGCTGGCGTCCATGCTGGAGCGGGGAGACCGCCTGATGGGGTTCGGGCATCGCGTCTATCGCGTGCGCGACCCGCGCGCCGATGCACTGAAGACGGCCCTGGACTGGCTGAACCCCAGTCCGCGCCTGACGCTGGCGCTCGCTGTCGAGGCGGCTGCGCTGAAACTGCTGAAAGCCAAAAAGCCCGACCGGCCGCTCGAGACCAATGTGGAGTTCTTCACCGCGCTGCTGCTCGACGCGCTCGGCTTTCCGCGTGACGCCTTTACCGCGGTGTTCGCCATGGGTCGCACCGGCGGCTGGATCGCGCACGCCCGCGAGCAGGCGATTTCGGGCCGGCTGATCCGCCCGAAATCGCTCTATGTGGGACCGGTACCCAGGCAGGAGGCGTAACTTACGCCGCTGGCTTCGGCGCCAGGTGCTGGCCGGGGGTCGAGAGCGAGATGCGCAGCTCGTCCTCGGTCATGTCGGCCGGCACGTCAGCGAACAGCGGCGTCGACAGATAGCGCTCGCCGGTGTCGGGCAGCATGCAGAGGATCGTCGATCCGGGCGCGGCCTTCTCCGCCACCTTGAGTGCGGCAAGGAACGTGCCGCCCGAAGTGATGCCGACGAAGATCCCTTCCTTCTGCGCCAGCTGCTGGCTCATTTTCATCGAGTCGGCGCCGGCGGTGACGATGATCTCGTCGATCAGGCCGAGTTCCTGGGCGTCGGCGGTGATCTTGGGGATGAAGTCCGGGCTCCAGCCTTGGAACGGATGCGGCTTCCAGGCCGGATGGCTGCCGGTGGCCGGCTGCGGCTCGTGGCTGGTCAACATAGGTGCGCCATCCGGCTCGGCGACGACAATCTTGGTGTTGGGCATCTTTTCGCGCAGCACCCGGCCGACGCCCTGCAGCGTGCCGCCGGTCCCGAAACCGGTCACGAAATAATCGAGCCCGTCGGCAAAATCCTTAAGGATCTCCTGGGCGGTGGTCTTGGAATGAAAGGCCGGATTGGCCGGATTCTCGAACTGCTTGGTCATGAACCAGCCATTGGCGGCCGCCAGCTCTTCGGACTTGCGCACCATGCCGCCGGCGCGTTCGGCCGCCGGGGTAAGAATGACCTTGGCGCCCAGATAGCGCATCAGCTTCCGGCGCTCGACCGAGAAGCTTTCGGCCATGACGATGACCAGCGGGTAGCCCTTGGCGGCACACACCATGGCGAGCCCGATGCCGGTATTGCCGCTCGTCGCTTCGACGATGGTCTGGCCGGGCTTCAGAGTGCCGTCGCGCTCGGCCGCCTCGATGACGCCAAGCGCCAGGCGATCCTTGATCGAGCCGAGCGGATTGAACGCCTCGACCTTGACGTAGAGATTGATGCCCTTGGGGCCAAGCTTGTTGATCCGGACCGATGGCGTATTGCCCACGGTGCCGAGAATGCTGTCGAATTTCATAGGTCTCTCCTCAGGCCGCCCGCGTGAGTTCAACGCGCCGCGGAGGCAGTTATTCCACTGTTTGGGGACGAGCGCAAAACAGCGACGTCATCGTGTCGTCTTACGCACCTTGAGCAGGATCGAGGTGTCGGTGTTGGCAATGCCATCAATTTGCCGGATGGCGCGCAGCAGCTCATCGAGGGACGAAATGGTGGGCGCTTCGATCTCGGCAACGACGTCCCAGCGGCCATTGGTGGTGCTGAGCTGCCGCACTTCCGGCATGCCCATCAGCCGGCGCGTCACCGCCTCCTCCTGCTTGCCGTCGATTTCGATCATGGTGATGGCGCGCACGCCGCTGCTCTCGACATTGCTCTGCAGCACCACGGTAAAGCCCGCGATCACGCCCTCCCGCCTCAGCTTGTCGATGCGGGCCGTCGCTGTGGCGCGCGAAATGCCGGCCGCGGCCGCCAGCTTGGCCACGGGCATCCGGGCGTCATTGCGAAGCAGAGCGATCAACCGCTGATCGACATCATCCACCGCCATCTTGCAAAATGTCCCAAGGGACTACGCATAATGCGCAATCGCGTGCGCATATTTAGCATTCTTTCGACTATCTGCCGACACGGCCGAAGATCATTGTCGGGGCAACCCAGTGAGGATCCCAGACGATGTTCCAGCTTGCCCACCGCCCCGTTGTCGACCTCCATGGCGTCGCGACCGACGCCGGCGCTTCGACGCGCGGATGCGCCATGGGGCCGGAGGCGCTGCGCATCGCCGGACTTCCGGACGCCCTCGCCGAACTCGGCCATGTGGTGGCCGATCACGGCGACTTCCGATCGTCGCCGGCCACCGGCGGCGACCAGCGCAACTATGCCGGGCGTCGTCAGGCTGAAGTGCTCGCGCTGGCCGCAAAGACCAGCGCCGCGGCGACCGCTAGCCTTGCGGCCCGCCATATCCCGGTGTTCCTCGGAGGCGACCACAGTCTCGCCATGGGCACGGTTTCAGGCGTCGCCCGCCATTGCGAGGGCGCCGGCAAGGATCTCCACGTGCTGTGGATCGACGCCCACGCCGACTTCAACACCCCAGGCATTTCGCCCACCGGCAATCTGCACGGCATGCCGCTGGCCCTGCTCTGCGGCGAACCCGAATTCGGCGACGCCTTCGGCGGCGCCTGGCGCGGCCGGGTCGACCCGCGCAACGTCACGATCTTCGCCGCTCGCTCGATCGACCGCGACGAGCGCAGGCTCCTCGCCGACCGCGGCATCACTGTCATCGACATGCGCATGATCGACGAAATAGGCGCCACAGCGCTGATGCGCGAGGTGATCGCGGGCGTCGGCGGCGGGCACCTGCATGTGAGCCTCGATGTCGATGCGGTCGATCCCTCGATCGCGCCGGGCGCCGGCACGCCGGTCCCGGGCGGCCTCACCTACCGCGAGGCGCATCTGATGATGGAGATGCTGCACGACAGCGGCCGGGTCGGCTCGCTCGACATCGTCGAGCTCAACCCTTTCCTCGATCAGGCCGGCCAGAGCGCAAGACTGCTGGTCGAACTGACCGCGAGCCTCTTCGGCCGCCAGATCATGGCGCGGACGGCCGACCTCACCCACGACCTTCGCGCCGCAAGCGCGCTATCCGCTCGGCTCTAGGCCGGGCTCACCCAGGAGACCTGAAATGACCCAGTTCATCGGCGTCCAGACGATGGCCAAACTGGTCCGCGACATCGGAATCGAGACCTTTCTCACCGACCTTGCCGGCTATATTCGCGAGGATTTCATGCGCTGGCCCGAGTTCGAGAAGATGGCCCGCATCGCCAGCCATTCGCGCAACGGCGTGATCGAACTGATGCCGGCCGCTGACGCGGCGCTCTACGGCTTCAAATACGTCAACGGCCATCCCGCCAACACCGCCGCCGGAAAGCTCACCGTGACCGGCTTCGGCGTCCTCGCCGATGTGGCGACCGGCTATCCGCTGCTGATCACCGAAATGACGCTTATGACGGCGCTGCGCACCGCCGCGACCTCGGCCGTGGCGGCCGCCGCCCTCGCCCGCCCCGGCGCCCGTGTGCTGGCGCTGGTCGGCACTGGCGCCCAGTCGGAGTTTCAGGCGCTGGCGATGCAGGCGATCGTCGGCATCGAGACGGTGCGGATCTTCGATCCCGACGCCACCGCGATGGACAAGTTCGTCCACAACATGCGTGGCAGCGGCCTCGAGATCTGTCGGGCGCAAAGCGTCCGTGACGCCGTGCGCGGCGCCGACATCGTCACCACGGCCACGGCCGTGAAAGGCCGCGTCGCAGTGCTGACGCCCGACATGCTGGCGCCGGGCATGCACATCAACGCCATCGGCGGCGATTGTCCCGGCAAGACCGAGCTCCACCCCGACATCCTGCGGCTGGCAAAGGTGTTCGTCGAATTCCCCGAACAGACCCGCATCGAGGGCGAGATCCAGCAGATGGCGCCCGATTTCGCCGTCACCGAACTCTGGCAGGTGCTCGCCGGCAAGGCTGAAGGG
>JANXSI010000553.1 GCA_025352765.1 Devosia sp.
GCGGCCTTGAGATCGAACAAGCCGCCGAAGCCGCCGATCTCGGCGTCGGCGCCGGAGCGCCGGGTGGAACGAACGGCCGGCTTGATGGCTTCTACAAGGGCATTTCCGGCATCGATGTCGACGCCCGCGTGCTTGTAAGAGAGCCCGTTTGGTGTCAGGTTTTGTGGGTCGGACATGGGCTCGGATGCCGGCTTTGGGAGGGGCTGATCTGACCGCGCTGATAGCCGCTCAACCCGCATGACGCAAGGGCACCGACCGGTATGACACTTCGCACGCAAGTCCTGATCTGGATCGGCTTCTCGATCGTTGTGATCCTCGCGATCTGGCTGTTCCGCCCGATCCTGCTGCCGTTCGTCATCGGCATCGCGCTCGCCTACATTCTCAATCCGGTCGTGACGTTCGTGCAGCGCATGGGGATCGGTCGCGCCTGGGCGAGTGCTGCCGTGCTGCTGTCGGTGTTCGGCCTGATCATCGGGCTGTTCGTGGTGGTGACCCCGCTCTTGATCACCCAGATCGTTGGTCTCGCGTCGCGGCTGCCCGGCTATATCGGCGACCTGCAGGCATTGATCCGGTCCATCGCGCCGCAGCTCAACGAGTGGCTGGGACCGGCGCGCGCCGCCCAGCTCGAAGCTAGCCTCGCGCAGTTTCTTGGCACCGGCGTCGAGTTTCTTGGGTCGCTGACCGGGCAGGTGGCGCAGAGCGGCCTCACGGTCATCAACACCATCGGCATTCTGGTGCTGACGCCGGTCGTCGCCTTTTACCTGCTGCTCGACTGGGAGGGCATGGTCAAGGGCATCGACGACCTGCTGCCGCGCGAGCATCGCCGCGAGATCCGCCAGGTGCTCGACCAGATCGATCGCTCGATCGCCGGCGTGTTCCGCGGGCAGGCGAGCGTCATCCTCGTGCTGTGCGTCTACTACGCCACCGGCCTGACGCTCACCGGTCTCAATTTCGGGCTGGTGATCGGGCTGATGACCGGGCTCTTCAGCTTCATTCCGTTCTTCGGCTTCCTGACGGGCTTCGTGCTGTCGATGGGCATTGCCCTCGTCCAGTTCGCGCCCAACTGGTGGCTCGTGCTGGTCGTCTTTGTTGTCTACATCATCGGCCAGTTCCTCGAGGGGAACGTGCTTTACCCAAGGCTCGTCGGCCAGAGCATCAACATCAACCCGGTCTGGCTGATGTTCGCGCTGTTCGCCTTCGGCCTGGTGTTCGGCTTCGTCGGGCTGATCCTCGCGGTGCCGCTCTCCGCCATCACCGCGACGCTGATGCGCTATGCGGTGGCCCGCTACAAGGACAGCGCGCTCTACCGCGGCGAACGCGTCGCCAAGCCGGCGGCGCCGGAGCCTGAACTCGCGCTCGCCGCGCCCCCGGTGCCCAAGCGCACCCCGCCCCGGGGCGCTCCCAAGCAATGACGACGCCAGGTCCTGCGGGACAACTGCCCTTCGACTATGGCCACGCCCCCTCGCATCTCGAAGAGGACTATATCGAGGGCGAGGGCAACCGGCTGGCGATTGGCCATGTGCGCGGTTACCCCAACTGGGCACATCCGCTGACCCTGATCGAGGGGCCGGCCAAATCGGGAAAGTCGCATCTGGCGCGCATCTGGGCCGAACGGGCGGGCGCCATTTTCGTGCAGCCGCAGGACGCCGAAGCGCTGTCACGGGGGGGCGGCGATGCCCCGCTGGTGATCGACGATATCGAGCGCAGCGACTACGACGAAACCACGCTGTTTCACCTGATCAACCAGTCGATGCGCGATCTGCGTCCGGTGCTGATGACGACGCGGGAGCCGATTGCCAACTGGCCGTTCGAGACCGATGATCTGAAGTCGCGGGCCCGACTCGCCCAGCACTTCACCCTGGCGCTCAGCGACGATATCCAGTTGTCACAGATGTTCGTGAAATTGTTCGCCGACCGGCAGGTTTCGGTCGACCCCAAAGTGATCTCCTATATCGTTGCCCGCATGGAGCGCTCCCCGTCCGAGGTCGAAGCGCTGGCGGAGCTTGCCGATCGGCTGGCGCTGGCCCGTGGCACGGCCATTACTCGAGCCGTCGCGGCTGCGGCACTGGCCGAACGCGGCGTGGGGCAGCTCGAACTGGATCTGAAAGGCGACGACGATGAATGAAATGGGCGAGTTCATTCCCGAGGAATCCTCGACCCCTGACGTCGACGCGCTGCGTCAAAGCCCGGCGCGCTTCGTCAATCGCGAGGTGAGCTGGCTGCAGTTCAACATGCGGGTGCTGGAGGAGGCGGGCAATGTGCGTCACCCGCTGCTCGAGCGCATGCGCTTCGTATCGATCTCGGCCAACAACCTCGACGAGTTCTTCATGGTGCGCGTCGCCGGGCTCAAGGGACAGTTGCGGGCAGGGATCACCACGCAGAGCGCCGATGGCCTGACGCCGACCGAGCAGCTCGACGAGATCGCGACGCTCGCCCAGCACCTCCACCTCGAACAGCAGGATGCCTGGCAGACGCTGCGCGAAGAGCTGTTCGAAAAGGACGTGGTGATCCACGAGGCCGACGACCTGACGCCCGATCAGGTGAAGTACCTGCAGCGGCTGTTCCGCGAGGAAATCTTCCCGGTGCTGACCCCGATCGCGGTCGACCCGGCGCACCCGTTCCCGTTCATTCCCAATCTCGGCTTCACCATGGCGTTCGAGCTGGTGCGGCCGGGCTCGGCCCAGACACTGACGGCGCTGGTGCGCGTGCCCTCCAACCTTGACCGCTTCATCACGCTGCCCTCTGGGTTGGCAACTGGCGGGCGGATCGAGGTGGTGACCATCGAGACGCTGATCAACATCTTCCTGCACAAGATGTTTCCCGGCTACGAAGTGGCCGGTTCCGGCGCCTTCCGGGTGATCCGCGACAGCGAAATCGAAATCGACGACGAAGCGGCCGACCTGGTGATCGAGTTCGAGTCGGCACTGCGTCAGCGCCGGCGAGGGCAGGTGATCCGCCTCGAGATCGAAAAGCGCATGCCGCGCGCCCTGCGCCGCCAGATCTCCGAGCGGCTCGGCGCGACGCCGACCGACACCTTCGAGGTCGAAGGCTTCCTCGGCCTCGCCGATGCCAGCAAGATCTGCGACATCGACCGGCCGGACCTGAAGTTTCCTCCCTACATACCGCGGTATCCGGAAAGGGTGCGAGACTTCAACGGCGACCTGTTTGCGGCAATCCGCGCCAAGGATCTACTGGTCTATCACCCGTTCGAGAGTTTTGACGTGGTGGCACAGTTCCTCGGTCAGGCGGCGCGCGACCCCGACGTCGTCTCGATCAAGCAGACGCTCTACCGGACGTCGCGCGACAGCCCGATCGTCAAGGCATTGGTGCTGGCGGCCGAGTCGGGCAAGTCCGTCACCGCGCTGGTCGAGCTCAAGGCGCGGTTCGACGAAGAGGCCAACATCCGCTGGGCCCGCGACCTTGAACGGGCGGGCGCGCAGGTGGTGTTCGGTTTCATCGACCTCAAGACCCACGCCAAGATGAGCCAGGTGGTGCGGCGCGAGAACGGCAAGCTGGTGAGCTACTGTCATCTCGGAACGGGCAACTATCATCCGATCACCGCCAAGATCTACACCGACCTCAGCTACTTCACGACAGACACCTCGATAACGCGCGATGTTGCGCGCGTCTTCAATTTCATAACAGGGTATGCAAGGCCCGCTGAGTTGGAGGCGATTGCGGTCTCACCCGTCAACCTTCGGTCGACACTGATCGAGCACATCGCCCGCGAGGTCGCCCACGCCAAGCGCGGCGAGCCGGCCAATATCTGGATCAAGTGCAACGCGCTGGTCGATCCCGAGATCATCGACTGCCTCTACGACGCGAGCCAGGCGGGCGTGAAGATTGAACTGATCGTGCGGGGCATCTGCTGCCTGAGGCCTGGAATTCCGGGCTTTTCCGACAATATACGGGTGAAGTCGGTGGTCGGGCGCTTCCTCGAGCACTCGCGCATCTTCTGCTTCGGGCAGGGGGAGGCGATGCCTTCGCGCAAGGCCAAGGTCTACATGTCCTCCGCCGATTTGATGCAGCGCAATCTCGATTGGCGCGTCGAAGTGATGGTTCCCATTCTCAACAGTACGGTGCATAAGCAGATCCTCGACCGGATGCTGGTGGCCTACCTCAAGGACAACCAGCAGAGCTGGGAGGTCTTGCCGGATGGCTCCTCCCATCGTGTGCCACTCAAGGAGGGTGAGGAACCCTACAGCGCGCACGACTATTTCATGACCAACGCGAGCCTGTCGGGCCGCGGCAGCGCCCTCCCGAGGGAGTCGCGCGAAACCGAAGAGAATGACGATTGAACGAATTCTGGGGCGTCGACGCTGACCCGACGGCGCAAGGCCGCATCAAGGGCGGCCGGCCGGTGGCCGTGCTCGACATCGGCTCGAACTCGGTGCGCCTCGTCGTCTACGAGCGCCACGCGCGCGCGCTGACCGCGCTGTATAACGAAAAGGCCGCCTGCGCCTTGGGGCGCGGTGTCGCCCAGACCGGCAAGCTCGCCTACGAGAACATCGATCGCGCCCTGACCGCCATTCAGCGGTTTGCACTGGTCGCGCGGCTGATGAAGGCCGGTGAGGTGCATGTGCTCGCAACGTCTGCCGTCCGCGATGCCAGCAATTCCAAGGCGTTCGTCGATGCCGTGTCGGCGATGATGCATGCAGAGGTGAAGGTGCTGAGCGGCGAGGCGGAGGCGCATTACGCGGCGCTCGGCGTGGTCGCCGGTATCCACGATTTCACCGGCTTCGTCGGCGATCTGGGCGGCGGCAGCCTCGAATTGTCGAGGATCGACGCTGGCCGCGACTCGACCGGCGAGACCCATGGCCTCGGCGTCATCCGGCTGCAGGACGATTCCGGGAAATCGGTGGCGAAGGCCCGCGAACTGGCCCGCGAGCGCCTCGCCGGCTCGGGCCTGCTCGACGGCAAGCCCGGCGGCCAGTTCTGCGCCATTGGCGGTACCTGGCGGTCGATCGCCAAGATGCACCAGGTGCTGCGGAAATATCCCCTCCACATGGTGCAGCACTACATCACCAAGGCCAGCGACATCGGCAAGCTCTGCGACGA
>JANXSI010000570.1 GCA_025352765.1 Devosia sp.
GTCGCGCTGCTGGTGTTCTTTGCCATGGCAAGCGGGGTCCTCCCCGTGCAGTGCATGCTCACCGGCAACGCCTGCCGTGAACCGTCCACGGCCGTGGCGACGGCGACACCGCAGGAGGTGGCGGCGCCCAGCGCTCCCGCAGCAGCGTCGGTCGGTTCGGCGTCCGAGCCGGTGGCCCCGACGCTCACCCACAACGACCTGATTGCGACGACGTTTGCGGCATTGCCCGCCGAACTGCAGCATCCGCAGCCCCTGTCCGATCCGAAAGCTCTGAAGCCGAATGCCCCGACGGCGGCCGTGCCGCCGGCCCGGAGGATCGTGCGCGCGGTCGCCATTCGTCCGGACGGCACCCCCGACCTCGGGACAGTGGCGCAGGCCTATGTGGAGCCGAGTTCATCGGCCGAGCTGCACGACTGGCCAGCGGTCGACGCCGCGACCAGCATCAGCGCGGGGGTTCCGCCCAAGGCTCCCCCACCCGTCGCGACCGAGCCGACCAAGACCGCGAGCGCCGACATGGCGCCGGCCGCCGATGGCATGACAGCGACCATTGCGGGCGGCGGCGTCAATGTCAGGGCGAAGCCGGCCAAGAGCGCCGGGAAGCTGTTCGCGCTGGCCGGCGGCGTGGCGGTGCAGGTGGGCGAGAGCAAGAGCGGCTGGATCCGCATCACCGACCCCAAGGGCCGGAGCGGCTGGGTCTACAAGGACTTCCTGATCAAAGGCTGAGCGGGAGCCGACCGACGCACGGTCTGCCCCCGCTCAGTGGTGTGGCCAGAGCTGAGCCCGGCTGGGCTCAGAACTCGTTCCAGTCGTTCTTGAGCGCCGTGTTGCCGCTGCTGAGGTAGGACTTTGCGGCGCTCGTGACCTTTTCCTGCATGGCCCTGATGCCACCCTTGGCCGGAGCCTTGGCCGGAGCGCGGGCGGCGGCACGTGCCTCCTCGCTATGGGGCTGAGCCGAACGGCCCTGCCCCGTCACCGTGAACTGCTCGACGATGCGGTCGAGTTCATTGGCCTCGCCCTCGGTCTGCTCGATGGCGGCGTTGGTCTCTTCGACGAGGGCCGCGTTGTGCTGGGTCATTTCGTCCATCTGCCGGACGGCGGTCGAGACCTGCGAGATCGCCGAGGCCTGTTCCTGGCTTGCGGACGAGATCTGCTGGATCAGAGTGGCACTGTCGCGGACACTGCCGACCATGGCGATCAGCTTCGGCGTGGCATCGGCGACGAGCTTACTGCCCGCCATCACTTCGGTCGCGGACTGCTCGATCAGCGCCTTGACCTCGCTCGAGGCCTGCGCGGCGCTTTGGGCGAGGCGGCGCACTTCGACGGCGACCACGGCAAAGCCCTTGCCGGCATCGCCCGCCCGGGCCGCCTCGACCGAGGCGTTGAGCGCCAGCAGGTTGGTCTGGAAGGCAATATCGTCGATCATGCCGATGATGTTGGAAATCTTCGACGACGAGGCGCTGATCCGCTCCATCGCCTCGTTGGACTTTTCCGTCACTTCGCCGGTCTGCTCAGCGGTGGTCGATACGCCGCGTGACTTGGTGGAGGCGTCATCGGCGCGCTTGGCGTTGTCGTTGACCGTGCTGGCCAATTGTTCGATGGCGGCGGTGGTTTCCTCGATGGCCGCCGCCTGCCGGGTGGTGCGTTCGGCGAGATCGTTGGCGCCCGAGAGGATTTCGCCGGTGGCGGTCTTCAGCGCCGAAGAGGTCACGCGCAACTGGCTGACGATGTCGCCGAACTTGCCGATGGCATCGTTGAAGGCGTGGCGGAGCCGATCGAGATCGCCTTCGAACTGGGTGTCGATGGTGACGGTGAGGTCGCCCTGGGCCACCCGGCCGAGGCCATCAGCCAGCGCCGCCACGGCCTGCGCCTGCTGCGCGGAGATTTTGGCCTTCTCGGCATCCTGGCGCGCCTTTTCCTGCTCGGCGGCAGCGCGGTCCTTTTCGGACTGCGAGCGATTGGCCAGGGCCTCGGCCTCGAGCCGGACCTTTTCGATCGCGGCCTCCTTGAAGACCTGCACGGCCTTGGCCATCTGGCCGATCTCATCGCCGCGGGCAAGACCCACGACGTCGATGGCATTGTTGCCTCCCGACAGCTCGCGCATCACGCCGTTGAGCCTGTTGAGCGGCTTGGCGATCGTCTGGCCATTCATGACCAGCGCCACGACCAGGCCGATAATGATGCTGGCAATGCCGAGCCCCACAGTCATGGTCAGGGCGAACTGCGAGTCCGAAGACAGTTGGTCCGACTGTGCCTTGCTGTCGGCGATCAAGGCGTCGACCAAGGCGACCATCTTGTCGCTGAAGGCCCCGATCTGCACGTCGAGCGCCTGCTGGGTCCGCGCGATCGCGGCGGACACGTCAAGGTCCGGCGCGGCGCTTCCGGCGAGAATGCCGGAGGTCTTTCCGGCCGCATCGAACTGCGCCCTCAGCAAGGGCCTGACGGTCTCGTAGGTCGCCTGGAGGGCGCGGATCTCATCGGCATGGTCGGGCAGATCGGCCAACATGCTGGCGAAATTGTCCTCGATCTTCTTTTCGTTGGCGTCGAAGGCCAGAGCGACGGCCTTGGCTTCGTCGCTGCCGCCCTCGAGCGTCAGATTGCGGTAGATGTCGTAGGCTTGCGACTGGATGAGCCGGTTGGTGCGGGCGCCCAGAACGTTCGCCGGATCGGTGTGGTTGATGGTCAGAGAGGCCTGTGACGACACGCTGTTGAGGCCGCTGACCGATACGGCCACCATGGCCACCATCAACACCGCGACGAGGACGATGGGAATGATCGCCTTGGCGCTGATTTTCATGTTGTCGAGAATCTTCACGTCGGGCTCCAGTCCGTTAGGTTCTGCGACGGAAGATAATTTTATACCGTAAATGATGTTTTATTTCAGCATTTTCGCCCTGTTGTTCGTATGAACTCGTACAGAAGGGACAATTAAGTTTGGTGTCTGAACAAATTTGAATCGGGATGGAGAGGTGGCTGGTGTTGAACGGACGCCAGCAAGAACGACAGATGGGTGCTTGATGACCCGAATCACCACACGACCATGGACGACGTAACTCCTGCGGGGCTGACCGCCGAGCAGCGGCGCCGGCTGTGGCTGGTCGTTGCCATCTATGCGGGGGCATTTTTGATCGAACAGGGGATCGGCTCGCTCAGCCCGTCGCAGGCGCTGAAGACGGACTCGCTGGATTTTCTGGCCATGGGACTCAGTTCCGCTTTGAGCCTGTGGGCGATCGGCAGGAGCGCCGAGACGCAGGTGATGGCGACGCTGGGGCGGGCCGGGCTGCTGGTGTTGATCGGCGGCCTGACGGCGCTGGCGACGCTCTACCAGTTCCTGGTGCATGCGGTGCCGGAGCCGGCCTCGATGGCGGCAGGCGCCCTGGCGGCGCTGGCGGCCAACGGGGTCGCGTTCTATCTGCTGCGGCAGCAGGGGCCGGACGGCGCGTTGCAGAGCGGGCGGCTCGCAGCCCGCAACGATGCCATCGGCACGGGCGCCGTGCTGGTGGCGGCGGGGCTGGTGGCGATCACCAACACGGCGGCGCCGGACCTGGTGGTCGCGGGCGTGATGGTGGTGCTGTTCCTCGGTACGGCGCTTCCGGCGCTCGATCGGGCCTGGCGCGACTGGCGGGCGATGCAGACGCCCGGCGCGCCGCAAGGCGGCCAAGATCCCGCGCCAGCATCGCCTTCGTCCGACACGGAGGCCGAATGATGCGGCTGGTTCTCGCGCTGCTGCTGCTCTGTGCCTCGCCGGCGCTGGGCGCCGACTGGGGGCACTATGTCAATGTGCGGTACGGTTATGCGATCGACGTGCCGCCGGGTTTTGCCGGCCACGGCGAAGCCGACAATGGCGACGGGCAG
>JANXSI010000580.1 GCA_025352765.1 Devosia sp.
TCCCGGGCTGGTGCACTGGAGCCAAGGCCTCGGTGAACGGCCAGAGCGTCGCCATGACGCCGGTCGATGGTTATCTGACGATCAACCGGACCTGGCGCAAGGGCGACACGATTGCGCTCGACCTGCCGATGCCGGCCGAGCGGGTCTACGCCAATCCGGCGGTGATCATGGACGCCGGCCGCGTGGCGCTGAAGCGGGGCCCGCTGGTCTATTGCCTCGAGGAGGCCGACAACCCCGGCGGCTTCGTGCAGCGGCTGAAGATCAGCCAGAGCGCCGAACTCAAGTCGTCGACGCGGGCGGATCTGTTCGGCGGCATCGTGACGCTGAGCGCACCGGGCGTCGCCATCGACACCAGCGACTGGCACAGCCTCTATCGACCGGAGCGCTCCAAGGAAGCACCGGCAACCCTTACGGCGCTGCCGTACTATCTGTGGGCCAATCGCGGCAAGGGCTCGATGGTGGTCTGGGTCCCCGAGGCCTGAGGTCTCGGGCGATCAGTTCTGGGCGATCAGAACGTGTCGCCGGCGGATTCGTCGGGGAACATGGCGCCAAGATCGAGGATGGCGATCAGCCGGTCCTCGTTCTTGACCAGCGCGGTGACCATACCGGCGCCGCGCCCGGACTTGCTGGCGGGCGGGGCGCGCAGGTCGTCGGCCTGGGCAAAGATGATGTCGGAGACGGTGTCGACCAGAAGGCCGACATCTTGCTGCTTGAGCGAAACCACGAGGACGACCTGGCCGCCCTCGGAGTCCATGCCGCCATGGCTGCCGAGCATGACGGCAAGGTCGTACACCTGCACGATCGAGCCGCGGATATCGAGCACGCCCTTGGCGCCGAACGGCTGGGAGGGAAGCTCGGTCGTCGCCGACCAGCTGCGGATCTCGCGCACCGACATGATGTCGACACCAAAGGCCCTGCCGGCACAGGTGAACGTCACGAACTGGTTGGTCGCACTGGTTTCAACCACGCGCGGCGTGGTGTCCATGTAGCTGTCCTGGATTGCCGGGCTGGCCATCGAATATTCACTCCGGTCGAATCGACGACGGCACGATTGCCCTCGGTCGCGCATGACTGGCACCAGGTTCGGGCTGCGCGTGCGGCGGCAGGACCCGGCTGGGGCGAAGAACTTGACTCATTGCCGGGACGCGCGGACCTTTTGGCCCACAAACCGCGGAAATGGGGCGGTCCGGCGCCCGAAAGCGCCCGGCCGACTGACTAGTCTCGCTCCCCATTCCCACAAGGAGGTGCAGGAACTGCAGCGAGGCTGTCCGAGCACCAGGAACTCTCCATGAAAATCGCTAAAATTCCGATAAGGCCGCGGTGATGCTCGGCCGAAGTCCGGCGTCTCTGCAGAGCGCGATACGCCTCTGCCACGGCGGCGCGTCCGATCCAGAGCAGCGCTTCCGCGGCAGTTGGCCGCCGTTGCGAGAGGGCCGTTTCGATGGCCCAGTCCTTGGGGTCGGTAGGCGCAGCGTCCGATCACCTCTCCGACCCGCTCCATGAACCCCCGGGATATCACGCGAAATGACTCGCCAACCGAGCGCAAGGCGGCCTGGCACAAGGCCTTTCCACACAAAATCGTGGACAAAATGGGTGGAGCGGGTGAAGGGAATCGAACCCTCGTCGTAAGCTTGGGAAGCTAACGCTAAATCCGCATTTTCAAACAGCGCCTCAATCGGTTATCGACTTCTGGCGGAGAGAGATTCCTCTTTTTTTCCTCTTACCGCAAGTACCTAGAGTTGAAGCGCTGAGAACTCCAGTAGCTGCATCTGTGTGTCGATGAAAGCGAGCGTAGTGGCATTCATGTTGCCGGACGACCCGTGCTGCTCGTGATACTGGAAGTGGTGGTCATGGCAGAGCGCGACTAAATTGCTGTCCGGCTCCGTGCCGTCGAACGCGGTGTACACCATGTGGTGCAGATCGACGTACTCGGCTGATGTACAGATCACACATCGCTTCGTATGGGTCTGCCAGTAGTGATTGCGCCTGGCCGTCCACGCGGGGCTATGGATGTATTCGTTGTAGGAGAGACGCAGCTTCCGGCGTTTGGCTGATGCGGCCTTCTGCGCGAAGCGGCCAGTACCATTCTTGAGCTGCCTACAGCGCCTGAAGAAGCGCTTTATGACGTGTCGTGCCCCTTTATCGGTAGCACGCTCGGCGACGAGAATTGCGATTTCGCTTTTTGATTTTTCGGCCGCCGCTAAAACTGAGAACTCCCCTTCCAATTGTTTCAGGAGTTCTCTTCGCTCTCTCTCTTTCAGACGCTGCCTTACTTTGTTTACATTAGGAGAGCCTTCAAGAAGGAACTCTATAACCTTTCGCTCTGACGAGTTATGGATAGGCGTTTTAACTACTGATGATATCTTCCTTCTCATGTTTTTTGAGGTGGTGGTAAGCTCCCCCAACCCCCAAGCTCATAAGAGCGAACGAGTTGGAGAAGCTAAATGCTTTTCCGAGTATGGAGCCTATAAGCTGTCGCGCATTTTGTAGTGGCCGCGACTAATCCCCGCCACTGGCACCTGGGCCTATTCTGTTGTCTACATAGCAAAAGCCGCCTCAATAAAGAGACGGCTTAAGCTGCACTTGGAATGCATTGTACACGCGGCATCCCGTCGAGGGGATTAGGGCTACCGCCCCG
>JANXSI010000642.1 GCA_025352765.1 Devosia sp.
GCGGCTGTCGCCGAAGCCGGCGGGGACGAGGTGCTGGGCGGAGACGCCCTGCGCCACGAGGTACTTGACCACCGTGATGGCGCGCGCCGCCGACAGCTCCCAGTTGGACGGGAATTCCGGCGTGTTGATCGGCCGCTTGTCGGTGTGGCCATCGACCCGCAGCACCCAGTTGATGTCGGAAGGGATTTCAGTCTCGAGCTGCTTGATGGCTTCCGCAAGCTTGTCGAGCGAGGGCTTGCCGTCTTCCGACACCGCCGCCTCGCCCGGCGGGAACAGCACTTCGGACTGGAACACGAAGCGGTCGCCGACCACCTGGATGTCGGCGCGGCCCTCGAGGATCTGCCGCAGCCGGCCGAAGAAGTCCGACCGGTAGCGGCTGAGGTCCTGGACCCGCTGCGCCAGTGCGACGTTGAGCCGGCGCCCGAGATCGGCGACCTGCGTCTTGCTCTCGGTGGCTTTCGCTTCCGAGGCATCAAGTGCGTTTTCGAGCGCGCCAATCTGCAGCCTGAGCGCCGCGAGCTGCTGGTTGAGCAGCGCTACCTGCGCGGTCGCCTCGTCCGACAGATCCCTCTGTTTGGCGAGGTCGGTGGTGAGGCCCGCAATCTGCGCGTCCTTGCCGCTGTCGCCGGCACCGATCCCGGCGATCCGCGACTGCAGCTTGTCGCGCTGCGCCGTGGCCGTCGAGAGCGTCGCCTGCAGCGTTGCAAGATTGGTGGTGAGGTCGGCGTTGTTGCCGCGCTCGAGCTGCAGCAGGTCGGTCAATTCGGCGATCTGCGAATTGAGCCGCGTCATGGCACTGTCCTTGCCCTGGATTTCCTGGCCGAGGAAGAACTGGGTCAGCATGAACAAGGAGAGCAGGAAGATGATGACGAGGAGCAGCGACGACAGCGCGTCGACGAACCCCGGCCAGTAATTGGTCACCTGCGATCGGCGCGAACGGCTCAACGCCATGCTTTATCCCTCTGGGTCAGAAGCTGACCGCGCATTCGGGCGCTAATTTGGCCGGCGATCGCTCTGGTCCTCGCGCAGCATCGCCTCGATCAGCTCGCGCAGCTTCTTGTTGGTGTCGCCCTGCTCGTCGATATGGACCCGCAGGTCCGCCTGCTCGGCGCGAATGTGCTTGACCAGCCCGTCGATGCCGCGGGCCAGTTCGGCCATGGCGCGAATGGCGTTCTGCGAGGAATCCGAACTCTGCATGGTCGAGCCGAAGCGCTCGAGCATGGCCGACATGTCGTCGCCCGACAGCCCCAGATTGGTTGCCTGCAGCGCCGTCATCGGGTGGTCGAGCTCGGTCATCGAGGTCATCCAGTCCTCGAGATCGGTATAGAACGCATTCTGCGCCTGGCTGGTCTGGAGATCGAGAAAGCCGAGGATCAGCGAGCCGGAGAGGCCGAGCAGCGACGCCGAGAACGCCGTGCCCATGCCGGCGAGGGGACCGGTGAGGCCCGCCTTGAGATTGGAGAAGACGCTCGCCATGTCGCCCGTCGAGGTATCGAGGGCGTTGATGGTGGTGCTGACGTTGGTGACGGTCTCGAGCAGGCCGTAAAAGGTGCCGAGGAGGCCGAGAAAGACCAGAAGGCCCGTGAGGTAGCGCGAGGTGTCCTTGGCCTCGTCGAGCCGGTTGCCGACCGAATCAAGGATCGAGCGCATCGAGCTCGGGGTGATGACGGTTTCGCCCAGCCGGTCGCGCAGCATGTTGGCGACGGGGGCGAGCAGCACCGGCTGGCGCACCCGCGCCATCGAGCCGTCCTGCATCGAGTTCACCCATTTGATCTCGGGGAACAGGCGCATGATCTGGCGAAAGCTCAGGAACACGCCGGTCAGCGCCACAAGGATGATCAGGCTGTTGATGAACGGGCTGGCGAGAAAGAACCTCAGGACCTGCGCCCACAGGATGGCGCAGACCAGCGCCACGATGACGAGGAACACCACGTTCTTGACGAGATAGATCGTCGGGCTCTTGAGGTGGTACGGATCGTAGGTCTGCGTCATGGCCCCGGCCGGTTTGGCAATCGTGCGAGTCTAGTCACACCATTCCGGCGTGACAATGGCTTGACCGGGCCGCTTCCACGGCAGCTTTGGGCAGAAAGGCGTTATTTGAGGCTCTTGATGAGCTTCAGCAACTGCCCCTGGATCATCTCGTTGCCCGCGACCACTTCGCCATTGGTCACCGAACCGCCGGCGCCGGCATAATCCGACATCGTGCCGCCCGCCTCGCGCAAGAGCAGCGCGCCCGGTGCCACGTCCCAGGGGGCGAGCCGCGCCTCCCAGTAGCCGTCGATCCTGCCGGCGGCGAGCCAGGCGAGATCGGTCGAGGCCGAACCGGTGCGGCGGATACCGGCGGTGGCCGGCGAAATCAGCGCCAGCTGGCGCAGTTGCAGCACATCGCCCGGGGTGCCGGTGGTCTTGATGCCGGTCGAAATGACGCAATCGGCAAGGTGCTTGCGGCCCGAAACGCGCAGCCGCTTCTTGTCGTCGAGCCAGGCGCCGCCGCCCTTTTCGGCCAGATACAGCTCTTCCATCACCGGATTGTAGATGAGCGAGGCGACGATCTCTTCGCCGCGCTGCAGCGCAATGGCGACCGCAAACAGCGGGATGCCGTGGAGGAAATTGGTGGTGCCGTCCAGTGGATCGACGATCCAGCGGTGCTGGCCGTCGCTGCCCTTGATCTCGCCGCTCTCTTCCATGAGGAAGCCGTAGGTCGGGCGGGCCTTGCTGAGCTCGGTATAGATGATCTTTTCCGCCGCCCGGTCGGCATTGGTGACGAAATCGGCCGGTCCCTTGACCGAAACCTGGAGGTTCTCGACCTCGCCGAAATCCTTGACCAGCGAGCGGCCGGCCTTGAGAGCGGCCGTGACCAT
>JANXSI010000649.1 GCA_025352765.1 Devosia sp.
CCTGGCGGACCTGACGCGCTTCCTGTTCCTGCCGCCGGTCGAGCCGATCCGCCATCTCTACACCATCGACGAGGTCAAGCGGTCGCCGCGGCTGCGCGATGCGGTGCCGCGCGTCGAGATCGGCGAGTTGAGCTTTGCGAGCGGCAGCGCCGACGTGACGCCGCAGCAGGTGCCCAAACTGAAGAAGCTGGCGAGCGCCATCCTTGCCGTACTGAAGAAGAACCGCGGCGAGACCTTCCTGATCGAGGGGCACACGGACGCCGTCGGCAGCGACCGCGACAATCTGGTGCTATCGGATGCGCGCGCCCGGGCGGTCGCCAGGGTGCTGACGCGGTCGTTCCACGTGCCGCCGGAGAACCTCGCGACGCAGGGCTATGGCGAGCGGTTCCTCAAGGTGAAGACGGCGGGGCCGTCGGCTGCCAATCGCCGCGTTGCGGTGCGGCGCATCACGGCGTTGATCACCCCGACCCGCTAAGACCTGCGCCGCCCCGCATCGGGATTGCGGGGCGGGCTTGGCGTCGAATCGCATTGTGCCCTATCGTGCGTCGAGCACCGGGGCGGTGCGGGGGCCGTGATCATGAAAACGACGTTTGCGTCGCTCTTTGGAGCGCTGCTGGTGTGTGCGCTGAGCTTGGGGGCGGCGCTGGGGCAAGCGCCGCATGCCAAGTGGACCATCATGGTCTACATGGCGGCCAACAATAATCTCGAGCCCAACTCGATCACCAACCTGATGGAGATGGCGGCGGTCGGCAGTACGGCCGACGTCAACATCGTGGTCCAGATCACGCGGCCGCCGAACTACCAGGGGTTTTATGGCGAGTGGGGCGGAACGCGGCGGTTCCTCGTCACCAAGAGCGACGGCCAGTTGTCGTCGGGCGATTTCCAGATTTCACCGACGCGGTTTGCCGACTACGTCAACGCCATCGCCGACCAGGCCGGGCTCACCACCGATGTGGTCAAGAAAATCACGCGCGGCGATCCGCGCGACCGTGAGGTTGCGGCGCTGCAGCTCAGCATCCCGACGATCGAGGCCGACACGCCGCTGCAGCCGCTGCAACTGGTCGCGGTCACCGACCTCGGCACCGAGATCAATAGCGGCGACAGCGCGACGCTTGCCGATTTCGGCACCTGGGCGGCGCAGACCTACCCGGCCGATCACTATGGTCTCGTGCTCTGGGACCATGGTGGCGGCTGGTCGATGATCGCCTCGGACGATACGCTCGGACCGGGCGGCATGAGCATGCCGGGCTTCCAGTCGGCCCTCACCGCCATCACGCAGGCGACCAACCAGAAGTTCGACTTCATCGGCTTTGACGCCTGCCTGATGTCGCAGCTGGCGGTGGCAACGGTGGTTGCGCCTTACGCCGACTACCAGATCGCCGCCGAGGAACTGGTGCCGGGGCTCGGCTGGGACTACACCGCGCCGCTCGCGGCGCTGGTGGCCAATCCGGACCTTACGGTGCCCGAGTTCGCCAAGGCACAGATCGACGCCTTCCACACGCTCTACACCACGACCGAAAAGGACGCCGCGCAGAGCTTCGACATGGGGCTCACGGACCTCAGCACAGTCGGCGACCTGGTGACGGCGCTCGAGAGTTTTCAGGCGGCGGTTGCGGCGGCGCCGGACGAGCTCGGGCCGATCAGTACGGCGCGCGCCAATGCGCAGGCCTTCGGCAGCGTCGGCGAAACCGAGGACGTCACCGCATCGGTCTCCTCGGTCGACCTCATCGACTTCATGCGGCTGCTGTCGGGCCTCAGCAAGGACGACGCGATCAAGCAGTCGGCACAATCGGTGGTTGCCGCGGTCAAGAGCATGGTGGTCTATCACAAGGCCAGCAAGACGCTGCCCCGGGCGAGTGGACTGTCGGTCTATTTCCCGCAGAACAGCACGGTGTTCGCCGGCGACGAAGGCGAGCGGTACCGCAAGGAGTTCGGCGAGTACCTGGCGAGCTGGCAGGGCTTTCTCGATGCCACCTACAGTTCGGCGACGGCATCTGCCGAAGCCAGCAAGACGGTGCTGAAGATCTCGGGCGTCACCACCAGCGCCGAGGCGCCCGGCAGCATCTACGATACGCCGGTCGTCTCCTACACGCTCGATGGGCAGAACATCGTCGAGCTGACGGCCAACATCATCTACAAGCTCAGCGACGAGGCGAGCGTGGTGCTCGACCAGTTCCCGGTGACCTCGAGCGTCACCATGGAAGACGGAACGCAGGTCAACGACTTTCCCGAGGGCGAATCCGCCCACGACTTCTACTGGAACACCAGGATCCCGAGCCTCAGCGACGGCACGCAGAGCCTCCTGGTGCTGATGACCACCAACAGCAAAGACGAGGAGCACGGCTTCGTGCGGGGCACCTACGTCAACCGGGTGACGGGCGAAACCAGCGAGGCGTCGCTACTGATCAACCTCGACACCTATGAATCGAGCGGGCTGTGGGCCGACTCCGGGACATCGGCCAATGCGCCGGTGGCGCAGGTGTTCCCCAAGCCCGGCGACACGTTCGAGCCCAACTACCTGATGCTCGACAAGGACGGCAATGCGAGCTGGCAGCCATCGGACACCAAGCTCGTGTTCGGCAACGGGCCACTGACGGTGATCGACGCGCCGGGGCCGGACGGTCAGTACCTCGTGGCGCTGCAGGCGGCCGATGCGTCGGGCGCCACGGTGCTCGATTCAGCGACGGTCGATGTCCACAATGACGGGCTCGATGCGTCGCTGCAGGGTTTCAAGGATCTGGGGTTCGGCCTCACCTTCCTCTATCCGGGCGACTGGACGGACGTCGAAATCTTCTCGCGCGAGGACGGGCTCGACGAAATGTCGGTCAGCGATATTTCGGGCGACATTGCGCTCTCGGCGCTCGACTTCACCGACACGACCTCGCTCGACGAGGTCGAGGCCAAGCTCGAGGACGAGGTGAACGCGACCGGCGAGGCCAGTGTGGGCGAGATCACCGAGGCGCAGGTGGGCGAGCAGCCGGGGGCGACGCTGAGCTACAGCTATGTCGATCAGGACGGGGTCGAAACCAGCGGCACGGGCGTTGCAGTTTTTGCGCCCGACAGCGGCCAGGGCTATGTGCTGCTGATGGAGGCACCGACCGAGAAGGCCGACGAGGCCGCACAGGTGCTCGAGGGCGTCATGCAGTCGGCGACGTTCTTCCCGCCGGTCGAATGACTGCTGGGCTCAGGCGCGGTCCCAGCCGTCGCGCATCAGCCGGTAGCCTTGGCGATAGACGTCGCGCTCTTCGGCAAAGAGCGGCCGCCAGATCTTGGTGGCCGCCGCGAGATCGGGCAGCGCCGAGCCGAATGCCTCGATGGTCATCCAGCCATCGTAGCGCGCCGCCTTGAGGGCCGCGAAAACTTCGGCGAAGGCGATGTGGCCGGCGCCCGGGACACCGCGGTTGTTCTCGGAGATGTGGACGTGGTTGATCTGGGCGATGGTCTCGGGGATCACGGCGGTGATCGAGTTCTCTTCGATGTTGAAGTGGAAGGTGTCGTAGAGATAGCCGTAGTTCGGCTCGCCCACGGCCCTGACCAGCGACGCCGCCTGCCCGGCGGTATTGAGGAAATAGCACTCGAAGCGGTTGAGCGGCTCGACCGAGAGGGCGACGCCGGATTTCGCCGCGTACTGGGCGGCGGCCTTGTGCACCTCAGTGACCCGCGCGATCTCGTCGGCGGTCGGGCCGCGACCGGAGAATTCGCCGAGCGGCTGGTGGAAGGGGCCCGCGACCAGCGATGCCCCGAGCGCCGCCGTGCAGTCGGTGAGCCATTTAATGTGGTCGAGAGCCGCGGCCCGCTCGGCCTTGTCGGCTGAAACGGCGCTCTTGCCGCCGCCGGGCATGACGCCGATGCCGGTCGAGCCGAGACCGAGATCCCTGAGGCGCCGGCCGAGCCTGGCATAGTGCTCGGGCGTGCCCTCGAACATGGGGATCTCGACGCCGTCATAGCCGGTCGCCTTGATGTCCTCGATCACCGGCAGCAGCGCGTCGGTGACGTGGGTGGCCCAGAGCAGAAGATTGAAGCCGAGGTTCATGACGCCTCCTGACAGCTACGCCGCGCGGTGGCCGAGGTTGAGTCCGGTCTTGGGGTCGAACAGGATGACCTTGCCGGGGTTCCAGCCGAAGCGGATCGAGTCTTCGACCGCGACATTGACGCGGGCCGGAACGCCGGCGCGCACCATCTGGCCGGCGACGCGCAGGGTCAGGATCTTTTCGATGCCATGGTTCTCGATGTCGTGCACTTTCGCCTCGACCGGGGCTCCGGACTCGACGCGCACGTCCTCGGGGCGGATGCCGAAGGTATAGGCGCCCTCCCCGGCCGGCTGCCCGACAAAGGGCAACTCGAACGTTTTGGGCGCAACGACCGCCATGCCGGCGGTGAGCTGACCGGGGAACAGATTGATCGCGGGCGAACCGACGAAGCTCGCAACGAACGTATCGCGCGGGTTGTTGTAGATTTCGTGCGGCTTGCCGACCTGGATGATCCGGCCCTCATTGAGGACGCCGATGCGATCGCCCATGGTCATGGCTTCGACCTGATCGTGGGTGACGAAGATGAAGGTGGTCTTGAGCCGCATCTGCAGGTCCTTGAGCTCGACCCGCAGCGCCTCGCGCAGCTTCGCATCGAGGTTGCTGAGCGGCTCGTCCATGAGGAAGACCTGCGGCTCGCGCACGATGGCCCGGCCGATCGAGACGCGCTGCATTTCGCCACCCGACAGCCGGTCGGTTTTGCGCTCGAGCAGGTGCTCGATGCGCAGGGTCTTGGCAGCATAGGCGATGCGTTCGGCGATCTCGGGCTCGGGCGTGCGGCGAATGCGCGAGCGCAGCGGGAAGGCGAGGTTCTCGCGCACGGTCAGTCGCGGGTAGAGCGAGTATTGCTGCAGCACGAGGGCAACGTCGCGTTCGGCCGCCCCCCATTCGTTGACGTCGATGTCGTTGATCTTGACGCGACCGACGGTGGGCTTTTCCAGACCCGCGATCAGCCGCAGCGTCGTGGTCTTGCCGGCGCCGGTCGGCCCCAAGAGCACGAAGAACTCGCCGTCGGCGACGTCGAGGTCGAGATCCTCGAGCGCGGTGTGGCTGCCGAAGACCTTGGAGATGTTTTCGAGTTGAATGCGCGCCAAGACTATTCACCCAGCCTGATGTCGAGCGAAGCGCCCGATTTGGTGTCGAAGAAATGCGCCTGCGTGGGATCGATCTTGGCCCACACCCGGTCGCCGGCGCGGCCAACGAAGCCCGAGCTGGTGCGGGCCCGCAGCATCTGGTTGCCGACCTTGAGGTCGACGATGTCGAAGCCGCCATAGGGCTGGATGATATGCGCCTCAAGCGGTAGATAGCCGGCCTGGCTCTCGTGGCTGATCAACACGCCCTCGGGCCGGATGCCGAGGTTGAGATCGCTGCGGGCGTTCTTGGCGTCGAGCATCGCCAGCAATTCGCGGGGGACCTCGAAGCTTTCGCCGTCGAGCATCAGCTGCGCCGCACCGCCGTCTTCGCGGACCACGGCCTCGGTGACGTTCATCACCGGCGAGCCGATGAACTGGGCAACGAAGAGGTTTGCTGGATGGAGATAGACCTCGGTGGGAGTGCCCACCTGCTGCAGCACGCCGTCATGCATGATGACGATGCGGTCGGCGAGCGACATGGCCTCGACCTGGTCGTGGGTGACGTAGATCGAGGTCGAGCCGTTCTCGAGATGCAGGCGCTTGAGCTCGATGCGCATGCCTTCGCGCAGCTTGGCGTCGAGCGAGCCGATCGGCTCGTCCATCAGCAGCGCCTTCGGGCGCCGCACCAGCGCCCGGCCGATGGCGACGCGCTGCATGTCGCCGCCCGAGAGGGCCGATGGCTTGAGCTTGAGCAGATGCTCGATGCCGATGGCCTTGGCGACGCCGCGCACCGAGGCATCGATGGCGGTGCGATCCTGCCGTGTCGCGCGCAGCGGGAAGGCAATGTTCTCATAGACGCTCAGATGCGGGTAGAGCGCATAGAGCTGGAATACGAAGGCGATGTCGCGATCGGAGGCATGCAGGGTCTGCACCGGCTTGCCGTCGATCAGGATCTGACCCTCGGAGATTTCCTCGAGGCCGGCGATGGCGCGTAGCGTCGTGGTCTTGCCGCAGCCAGAAGGGCCGAGCAGGACGACGAATTCCTTGTCCTTGACCGTGAGGTTGAGCTCACGGATGACGTGGACGGCGCCGAAGAATTTCTGCACGTCGCGCAGTTCGATCTCAGCCATGCGTGGCGTCCTTCTTGTCGGGCGGCGCGATATGGGCGGCGATGTTGAAGCCGATCAACCCGAGCAGGGTGATGGCGACGCTGTAGGTATGGAGCAACTGGACCCAAGGCTGGCAGAGCGAGATGACGCCGATGACCATCAGCCAGATCGATGCCGGTTCCAGATATCTCGCGTTGAATTCCCGAAAGTTCATTTCCGGATGGCTCCAAAGGTCACGCCGCGCAGCAGGTGATTGCGCAACAGGAAGGTGAAGACGGCCACCGGGATCAGGAACAGCAGCGTGCCGGCAGCGATCACCGTCCAGTCCGGCAGGCCCGAGCCGATCTGGCTGGGGATGAACGGCGGCGCCGTCTGGGCCCGGCGATTGGTCATGATCAGCGCGAAGGCGTACTCGTTCCACGCCGTAATGAAGCAGAACACGGCCGTGGCGGCGATGCCGGTTGCAGCCTCGGGCAAGACGATCTTGAGGAAGGCCTGCATGCGGGTGTAGCCGTCGACCAGCGCCGCCTCCTCGTACTCCTTGGGGATTTCGTCGATGAAGCCCTTCATCAGCCACACCGCGAACGAGACGTTGAAGGCGGTGTAGAGGATGATGAGGCCGAGGTGCGTGTCGTTGAGCCCGACCGTCCGGTACATCAGGTACATCGGGATGGCGACGACGACTGGTGGCAGCATGCGGGTCGACAGGATGAAAAAGAGCAGGTCGGACTCCCCCTTCACCTTGAACCGCGAGAAGCCGTAGGCGGTGATCGTCCCCATGGCGACCGCGAGGAAGGTCGAGGTGATGGCGACGATCAGCGAGTTGAGGAAGCGGCTGGGGTAGCCCGAGAGCTGAACGTTTCCGTCGGCGTCGCGGGTCAGGGTCTGGCCACCATCGTAAATGATCCGCTCCCACCAGGGTGCGGCGTCATAGGTGGCCTGGTCGACCGGCGTATCGAGCTGCACCGGCTTGGTGAACAGCTTGATGAAGGGCGAGACCTCCGGCGTGAAGACGATCGTCGGCGGCGCCGTGGTGGCGAGGGCCCGTGGCTTGAACGCTGTCGAGGCGATCCAGTAGATCGGCGACAGGAAGACGATGGTGAGCAGGATCACCGCAGCGACGGCGAGGCGGTTGCCGAGGCGCTGGCCGCGTGAAGAGACGACAGCCATCCTAGCGCTCCTTGGCTTTGTTGAGGTATTTGACGTAGATATTGGTGATCGCCAGCACCATGATCAAAACGATGTAGGCGAGTGCGCAGGACTTACCCGTCTGCCACTCCTGGAACGCCATTTTGTAGAGCCGGATCGAGATCACCTCGGTGGTGGGCTGGCTGGCCATGATGTAGGCGATGTCGAAGGTCTTGAAGGC
>JANXSI010000664.1 GCA_025352765.1 Devosia sp.
CCCGCAAGCGGGAGAGGAGCCCTGACTGCCCGCCTGGGTCTAGAACATCATTTCCGTTCGAGCGTCGTCCACGCAATCACCCCCGACAGCAGTGACAACGCCGCCGTCACATAGGCGATGGCCGCAAACGCATGGTCGGTCGCGGCGGCCGCTGCGGGCGTCGGCCCGCCCGGCACGCTCATGCCGAACGACAGGCCACCCGCTCCGCCGATCGAGCTGGCAAAGACCAGCGCACCCAGCCCACCCATGGTGGCCACGGCAAAGAGACCCGCAACGCGCGCCACGGCGTTGTTGATGCCCGAGGCCGTGCCGGTGTCGCGGTCGGCGACCGATGTCATCACCGCCGTCGAGAGCGGCGACACCACGAGGCTCATGCCGAGCCCGAAGACGATCATCGCGGGCAGCACCACGAACCAGAGGCTGCGGAGGCCGATGAACAGCCCGAGCCCGAGGAACGCCAGCGCCACCAGGGTCGAGCCGGCAGCAATCATCGGGCCGGGGCCGAAGCGGTCGGCATAGCGCCCGGCAAAGGGCGAGATCACGGTGAGGATGATGCCGAGCGGCAGCAGCACCAGCGACACTTCGGCCGGGGTGATCCCCCAGCCGGTGATCAGCGTCGTCGGCAAATAGAAGGTGATGGCGGCGAGCGAGAAATAGAGCACGAAGGTCAGCCCCTGCGCGCCCGAGAACGCCTTGTCCGTGAACAGGCCCAGCGGCACCATCGGCGCCTTGCTGCGGTGCTCCCACCACAGGAACGCCGCCGCAAAGATGAGACCGCCGACGCCAAGCGCGATACGCCAGACGGTGTGCGTCGACTCGCCGGTCAGCGCCAAGGCAAGCAGCAGCAGCGCCATTGTGCCGAGCCCGGCGCCGCCGACATCGAGCCGCCGATCGGCATCCGGCACATCGGCCGGCACTTTCCAGAACAGCAGCACGAGCGCGGCGATCCCGAGCGGCAGGTTGACGGCAAAGACCAGCCGCCAGCTCCAGTCCCCCAGTGTGGTCAGCACCAGCCCGCCGATCACCGGCCCGGCGATGGTGAAGAACGACGAGGCCGACGACCAGATGCCGATGGCGCCGCCACGCTCGGCCTTGGGGTAGGCCTTAGCGATGATGGCGAGGCTCGAGGGCACCATGAACGCTGCACCCAAGCCCTGAATGGCGCGGGCCACGATCAGGAGCAGCGGCGTCGGTGCGATCGCCGAGCCCATCGACGCCACGACGAACAGCACGATGCCGCCGGCAAAGACGTTGCGGACGCCGAAGCGGTCGCCCGCAGCGCCGCCCAGCAGCAGGACGGAGGAGAGGAGCAGCAGGTAGGCGTTCGACACCCATTGGGCGTCGGCGAGGCTGGCGCCGAGATTGGCACGAATGGCGGGGGTGGCGATGGAGATGACCGAACCGTCGATGAAGCCCATCGATGACGCGAGGATCGCCGCGACGAGGACGTAGATGCGCTGCTCAGGCGTAACGAACGGGGCTGGGGTGCTCATGGGCCGAGGCTAGCGGCAAACCCGCCCCGCCGCCATGGCCCTCCCGGCGGTGTTACTTGCCGAAATAGGTGGCGATGCAGACCGCGGCGGCGACCAGCGACCACACGGCGACAGGCGCCATCGACCAGTAGTGCCGGCGCTCGCTTTTGCTCGCGAGCCACATGGGGGGAATGAGGTCCCTCGTCTCGGGGGAGAGTTCGGACAATTGCCGGGCGATCTGGGCGCGGGCAGCGTTGGCCTTTTCGTACTCGCGATGCTCGCGGTCGATCTTGATGCAGACCGTGGCGCCCGCGGCGATCACCCCGAAGGCGGCGACGATATGGGCCCAGAAATAGATCCCCGGAATGGCCGCGATGCCCCAGGCGACGGCGCCGGAGCCGGCGATCGAGGCGGCCGCATAGAGATATTCGGGGTCGGAGCGGAAGCGCATATAGGCGCTCAGCTCCTGATGAACGGCAAGCAGGATGGTCTGGCGGCTGACGGGCTCGGTCACGACGCCGCCTCGCCGGGCCTAGTCCCAGTGCTCGAACAGATCGCTGGTGCGTTGCGTGCCCCAGGCAAGGACGGCGGCAAGCAGCAGGAATGTGACGGTCACCAACGAAAGGAAGAAGACGTCGATCATGGGCATGGGCGGGCTCCGAAGTGAACGACCACACTCTCGAATCAACCGCCGGTCCGGTCTTTGATCTGGCTCAAGTCGGCCTCGCCAGCACACTCCTCAGCGCCCGCTGGCACCGGCCGGATCCTAGAGGGGCAGGTCGCGCTGCATGAAGGCCGCGAACGCGTCCTTGTAGTCTGGATGCCAGCGCGACAGCGCCGGGCGGCCGAGGATGATGTCCATGGCGTTCCAGTAGATCCGCTTGTGGTCCGTCGCAGCCGGGGTCTCGTCATCGGGACACAGGATGAAGAATGCCTCGCGCCCCATCGCCTCGGCCATGAAGTCGATCACCTGCTCGGGGCGCCAGGCGCCCTGGCGGTGCTCGGCCTCGCCGGTGGTGGTCCATCCCGGAATGAGAAGGTGGGCACTCACCTGGCTGCCGGGACGCTCGCGCAGGTCGCGCGCAAGGTTCTGCGAATAGGCGTTCACCGCCGCCTTGCTGGTGTTGTAGGCGGGATTGCCGGGCGGATTGGTGAGGCCCTGCTTGGAGCCGGTATTGACGATGGCGGCAGGCCGACCCGCCGCCAGCATGGCAGGCAGGAACGCCTGCACGCCATTGACGATCCCCAGCACATTGACCCCAAACAGCCGCTGCCAGTTCTCGACCGGATCGAGAATGCCACCCGCCCCTCCGGCCACAAACGCCGCGGCATTGTTCATCAGCAGGGTCGGGGCGCCGAAGCGGTCGAGCACCTGCGTCGCAAGGGTCTGCATGGCAGCGGCATCGGCGACGTCGATCGACAGATCCAGCAGCTTGGCGCCGATACTGGCCCGCAGTTCGGCGGCGGTCGCGGCGAGCTTTTCGCCATTCACATCGACCAGCGCGATCGCCATGCCGGCGGCGGCGGCGCGACGCGCGGCGGCGCGGCCGATGCCGCTCGCGCCGCCGGTGATGACGGCGACGCCGCCAGCAATGAAGGGATCGGACATGGGTCGAAACTCCGGGCTGTAAGAAGCCGGTGCCATCGTATCGCAACGCGGGGGCAGGTCGAGCGCGGACTTGCAGACCCTCAGGTTGTGTCGCGCCTAAAATTGTCTTTCCCGGATCGATCAAAGTTTCACGGCTTTGGAACCGAAGGGGTGAGGCTTGTGGACTAGCTTGAGGCGAATGGCGGGGCTCCGCGCCCGCCGAGCAGACAACAGGCCGTTCTGTGAGGATGCCCTTGCTTCGTCGTACCCAATCCAATGCCGCCAAGCTCGAGCAAGGCGATCAGGACGTCATGCCGATCGAAACAACGCGGCCGGCCGCAGTTCCCCTCGAGCGCCGCAAGGGCGACCGGCGGGGCATGGATCAACTGCGCGCCGAGGCGCTGCAGACCCTGATCACCCGGGTCGAGGACAAGAATTTCGGCGGTCTGCGCAACCGCGTGCAGTGGAGCCACAAGATCACCCCGCAGCGTCTCGTGCTACTCGCGGTGGCACTCATGGCCGGCGGGCTCGCGGCATATCTCGCGATGCAGCACGACCAGCCGGCGGTGGTTGAAGCGCCGGTGGTCGAGGTCAAGGCGCCGACTGTCCAGGTGCTGGTGGCCAAGCAGGCGATCGGGGCCGGCCAACGTCTGTCACCGACGGCGGTCGAATGGCAGGACTGGCCTGAAACCGCGATCCGGCCCGACTATATGACGATCGCAGCGACGCCGAGCGCCGCCACTGACGTGGCCGGATCGATGGCGCGCAGCGAGATCTTCGCCGGCGAGCCGATCCTGCAGCAAAAGCTCGCGCCGGCCGGTCAGGGGTTCCTGTCGGCGATCCTCGCCAGCGGTATGCGCGGCGTGTCGGTGACGGTTGCGGCCGCCTCCGCCTCGGGCGGCTTCGTCGTCCCCAACGACCGCGTCGACGTGGTGCTGACGCGCGCCTCCGATACCGGCGGACAGGAGTCGCAGACGATCCTGCGCAACGCCCGCGTACTCGGAATCAACGACAGGCTGAGTGCCAGCGCTCCCCCGGACGCCTCGAGCGAAGCGGTCGATCCGAGCACCCAGGCGTTTGCCAATGAGGCCATCGCGACGCTCGAACTCGACCCCACGCAGGCCGAACTGATCATCAATGCCAGCATGACCGGGCGGTTGTCGCTGATGCTGCGCGCCAGCACCGATACCCCGCCGGCCGCCACCCCGACGACCAAGGGCGACACCGGTGCGACCAATGCGGCGATCCGGCTCACCAGCCCCTTCTGGACGAAGTGACAAATGACCACAACAGGCGCGTGCACGCGAATCGCTGCATCGGCGTTAAGCCGGCGTTGACCGCGGCCTGTTAAGAATTGCGCATAGTCGTGATCCATTTAGCAAAGCGTCGTCCAGTGAGTGCAGGCGGGGGTCTTCCCAGAGTTATTATTGTCCGGCTGGTGCTGTGGATCGCGGTTCTTGCCGCAGGGTTTGCCGGCGGCCTGGCTCCTGCCGTGGCGCAGACGGTGGCGTACGATCTCAAGACCACCTCGGTGATGCGGATCAAGCTGCCGGTCTCGCAGGCAGTCACGGTCACGGTCTCGGACGCCGTCGGCAAGGTCGTGCCCGCCGATCCGACGATCGCCGACGCCCAGCCGATCACCGACAAGTCGCTCTACCTTGTGGGGAAATCCTTCGGCACGACCACCGTCAGCCTGTTCTCGGCTGATGGCGCACCGGTTGGGTTGCTGGCCGTCGAGGTGGGAGCCGACACGGCCGACATCACACGTTCGATCCGGGCCGCCGTGCCCAATTCCAAGGTCACCGTCAACACCGTCAACGGCCGCGTGCGGCTCGGCGGCACGGTCCCCGATGCTGTCTCCATGCAGAAGGTCATCGATATCGTCACCCAATATGGCAGCCCGGCGATCATCAACACGATGACGCTGGTTGGCGGTCAGCAGGTCAATCTCGAGGTCCGCATCCTCGAGGCGCAGCGCAATGCGGGACGTGAACTCGGGATCGAGTGGAGCGGCAGCGGCAGCGGCGTCACCACCGCCGTCGGCGGCGGCCCGGCAAACCCGGCCGGCGATGCCAAGTCGTTCTCGGCGTTCATGACCAACATCATTTCGAGCGCCGGCTTTGATCTCGGCGTCACCGTCAATGCGCTCGAGACCAAGGGCCTTGTCAGGACGCTCGCCGAACCCAATCTGACGACGCTTTCTGGCGTCAGCGCCAGCTTTCTCGCCGGCGGGCAGGTGCCGATCCGGGTCGCGGATTCGAATGGCAACTCGACAATCACCTACCATGATTTCGGCGTCAAACTGGTGTTCACCCCGATGGTGCTCGACGGCGACCGGATCCAGATTCATCTGACGCCGGAGGTCAGCGGCATCACCGGGTACACGGCTGCGAGCGATCCGATCTTCAACGCCCGCACGCTCGATGCAACGGTCGAACTGCGCGACGGCCAAAGCTTTTCGGTCGCGGGCCTCTTGCAGAACAACACCAATCTCAGCCAGAACCAGCTGCCCTGGCTTGGCGACGTGCCGGTGATCGGATCGCTGTTCAAGTCGTCGGGCTACCAGAAGCACGATACCGAGATGGTGGTGATCGTGACGCCGCGACTGGTGCAGCCGAGCACGCCCAACCAGGTGGTCGCGACACCGCTCGACAAGACGCAGCCAGCCAACGACGCCGAATTCTTTGCCCTCGGTCAGATCGAAGTGACGCCCAAGCTGCTCAAGACGCTGCAATCGGGGGCAGGCGTTGCCGGGCCCTATGGCTACATCATGGACCTGGGAGACGGCAAATGAGCGTCCGGCCCTCGGTGAAGCGGGCTGCGGGCCTGGGCTGCATGGTGGCTCTTGCGCTGGTGCTCGATGGCTGCGCCTACGACTATCTCCAGCACAGCGACAGGGTCGCCTACAGCGCCGGTGATGCGGTAAAGGCAAATCTGGCGAGCGAGACGACCAACCCGTCCAAACGCTCGATGTATGCGACCAAGGGATTGGGCAAGAACGGCAACGTCACCCTCCCGGCCGCTCCCAAGAACTAGGCCTCCAGCATTGCCGGCGCGTCAGGCGCGCGCGGCAGCGGAGGCGTTCGACAGGATCTGGATGTTGTTGGCGACCACGATGTTCTCGGGATCGAGCGCGCGGGCCTTCTTGAAGTTGGTCAGTGCTGCGGTGAGATTGCCGCGCAGCAGGTAGGAATAGCCGACATTGTTGTAGTATTGCGCGGTGCCGCCCGAGAGCGCGTAGAGCGTGGCGTAAACACGGTCGGACAGGTCGAAGCGGCTGAGGCGATCGTAGGAGGCACTGAGCCCCACATAGCCCTGCGGATCATTGGGCGAGAGTTCGACGGCGCGCTTGTAGAGCGTGGCGGAGTAGCCGAAATCGTTGTTGCGGAAGTGGGCGCGCGCCTCCGACAGGGCGCGTTCGGCGGTATAGTCCCCGATGTTGGCGACCTCGGCAACCTCGAGCTTGTTGTTGCCGAAGGCGCTCGAGCCGGCGAGCGAACTGCACCCGGCCAGCGTTGCCGCAGCCATCACCATGGCGACAAAGCCGACGCCAAAAATCCCAATTCTGCGCTGCATGCCCCTGCCCCGCCGTCTCATTGGAACGACGGTACGCACGGCCACCATTCGCCATGGTTAACGCTGGACGGATTCCGCAGACTAGACTTAACGGAGCGTTACGGGACCACCCCACCCGTTGGGAGAGCTGGCGGATCGGCGCGTCAAAAGTGGCGCTGTCATTCTGCAGAGCCGACGGTGACTACGCCGCGCCCGGTCCGGGTGCGGCGCCGCTGGTGTTACGAACCTGCTCGAGGAAGTCGGCATGGGTCAGTGCCTGCGCCGCCGCGTCGCGGTAGGTCGCGACCAGCCCGTCATAGGCTCTCGCCGCGAAGGCATGGAGCTTCGGGTTGCGCATCGACTCGGCGCGCGCCACCTGCCGGTTGAGGAGCCCGAGGCCATCGAGCACCGGATAGTGCAGCTGGGTCTGGACATGTGGCAGGCCGGCGAGGAAGTCGGAGAAATCCTCGTGCCGCGGCATCTGCTTCTGCCAGCGCGCGAGCCGGTCGCGGGTCTCGGGATGGATGCGGTTGGCGCGCACCTCCTTCCAGAACGGCGTATCGTCGCGCTCGGTCAGGTAGTGCGTGTTGACGAAGGTACGAAAGTCGTCGACCTGCCGGCCGACCCGCCGGTTGTAGTCGGCACGCTCATCGTCGGTCATTGCCGACGGCGCCTTGAGATAGTGCATGGCAAACAGCATCATCTGCACGATCGTGCCGTGGATCGAGGTCGACTCGAGCGGTTCGAGGAAGCTCGAGCTCAGGCCCACCGCCAGAACATTGCCGATCCAGGCCTTCTCCAGCCGGCCGATCTGGAATTTGATGTCGCTGCGCACCTCGATCTCGCGACCGAGCACGCGCTCGACCTCGAGCTTGGCCTCCTCGGGCGAGCGGAAGGCATCGGAATAGACATAGCCGCAACCGAAGCGGGTCTGGGTCGGGATCTGCCACATCCAGCCCGCCTCCTGCGCCCAGGCGCGGGTGTAGGTCGGAATGTTATCGCCCGGCTTGATATCGAGCCAGAACGGCAGCGCGCGGTTGACCGGCAGTTCGTGCGCGTAGGACACCCAGGGCGCATTGAGCTCCTTGACGATCAGCCGCTTATGAAAGCCGGTGCAGTCGAAGAAGAAATCGCCATCGACGCGCAGCCCGGTGTCGAGGATCAGCGTCTTGATGTCGCCGGTCGCGCCGTCGCGCTCGACC
>JANXSI010000671.1 GCA_025352765.1 Devosia sp.
TCGTCGAAGAAGGCCTCCATGATCTGCTCCTGCTTGGCCGAGAACGCCGCCTCGGCGACCGTCGCGATCAGGGGATTCGAGATCTTGAAATCGATGTCGAAACGCACGCGGGTTCCGGCACCCTCAGGCTCGAAACTCCACTGGCTGTTCAGGTAGCTGAACGGCCCGTCGACCGCCTTGGCGATGATGGTGCGGTTCGACCGGCTGGCCTCGACGCGGCTGGTGTAGGCCTGCGTCACCGGGCCGAACTGAATCGTCATTTTAGCGAAGCGGACATCGTCCGACGCGGAGGGGTCGCGCGTCACCTGCATGTCCTTGCAGTTGGGGACGAAGCGCGGATAGTCCTCGAGGTCGTTGACTAGGTCGAACATCTTGTCGGCGACATGCCGCACATGCCGCTCGAAAAACAGATCAGGCATGCTTGGCGATCCTTGCAGCGCGCAGTGCCGCGAAATCCTCGCCGGCATGATGGGAGGAGCGAGTCAGCGGGCTCGCCGAAACCAGGAGGAAGCCCTTAGTCTGCGCCACAGTGGCGTAGGATTTGAACTCCTCGGGCGGCACGAACCGGATCACCGGATGGTGCTTCTTGGACGGCGCGAGATACTGTCCCATGGTCAGGAAATCGACGTCGGCCGAGCGCAGATCATCCATCAGCTGCAGCACTTCGTTCCGCTCTTCGCCAAGGCCGACCATGATGCCGGACTTGGTGAACATCGTGGGGTCGAGTTCCTTGACCCGCTGCAGCAGCCGGATCGAGTGGAAGTAGCGCGCGCCGGGGCGGACCTTGAGGTACTTCGAGGGCACCGTCTCGAGGTTGTGGTTGAACACGTCGGGCTTGGCCGCGACGACGACCTCGAGCGCCCCCTCCTTGCGGAGGAAATCGGGGGTCAGGACCTCGATGGTGGTCGTCGGCGTCGCCTTGCGGATGGCGCGGATGACCTTGGCAAAGTGCTCGGCACCGCCATCCGGCAGGTCGTCGCGATCGACCGAGGTGATGACGACGTGGTTGAGACCGAGCTTTTCGACCGCGATGGCGACCCGCTCGGGTTCGCCCGCGTCGAGCGCCGCGGGCAGACCAGTCGCGACATTGCAGAAGGCGCAGGCGCGGGTGCAGATCTCGCCCATGATCATCATGGTCGCGTGCTTCTTGCTCCAGCACTCGCCGATATTGGGGCAGCCGGCTTCTTCGCAGACGGTGACGAGGCCGTTCTCGCGCACGATCTGCTGAGTCTCACGGTAGACCGGCGAGCCGGGCGCGCGGACGCGGATCCAGTCGGGTTTGCGCAGCACTTCGGCATCGGGCCGATTGGCCTTTTCCGGGTGGCGCGGACGCGCGTCGAGCAGGGTAACCACGGGAACTCCTTAGCCGGCGATCAGCCGGGCCACGAGGACGACAATGACGGCACCGACGGTCGCCGTGACGATCTGGCTGAGCCAGATGTTGCGGATCGGCAGATTGATCTTGAGCGCGCTGAACAGATAGCCGCCGACAAAGGCGCCGACCACGCCGCTGATCAGGAAGGTCAGCAGCCCGCCGCCGCCGACGATCCAACTCGCTAGCCAGCCAGCGATGACGCCGATGACGAGGAAGACCACAACATGGCGCACCGTATCGTCCCGCATCATGCCGCCTCCAAACTGCCGCTCAGGAACACCCATGTCAGCCTCTCAACTGCCCCGTCTTCATATCGAGACGATCGGCCATCGGATCAAGCCTTCACCTTCTTCTTGCGCGTGAACAAGGCCACGATCCCGGCAATGATGAGACCGAAGATGGCCGACGGGATCGCGCTTGAGAGAAGGGCCGTCCAGAACCCGGTCATGCCGGTCACTTTTTCGCCGTTCAGCACGACATTTGCCGCATCCGGAGAAACCAGGTTGATGATCCCGATAACGAGGCCCATCAGGACCCCGAGGCCGAAGATGATGACGAAAGTCCAACGGGCTGGTGTCATGAAATCCCCCTCACAGCGCGCCTAAACGTTCAGGGCCCGACCATAGGCATCGAGCACGCTCTCCTTCATCATCTCACTGAGCGTGGGATGCGGGAAGATGGTGTGCATCAGTTCCTGCTCGGTGGTCTCGAGGTTCATGGCGACCACGAACCCTTCGATCAGTTCGGTGACTTCGGCACCCACCATGTGGGCGCCCAGCAGCTCGCCGGTCTTGGCGTCGAAGATGGTCTTGACCAGGCCCTCCGGCTCGCCGAGGGCGATGGCCTTGCCGTTGCCGATGAACGGGAAGCGGCCGACCTTGATCTCGCGGCCGGTTTCCTTGGCCTTGGCTTCGGTGAGACCGACGCTCGCGACCTGCGGTTCGCAATAGGTGCAGCCCGGAATCTTCAGTTTCTCGAGTCCGTGCACCTTCATGCCGGCGATGGTCTCGACGACGATCACTGCCTCATGCTCGGCCTTGTGGGCGAGCATCGGCGGACCGGCAACGTCGCCGATCGCCCAGACGCCGGGCACATTGGTACGGCCGTGGTCGTCGACGACGATGGCACCGCGCTCGACCTTCACGCCGACCTTCTCGAGGCCGATGTTCTCGGTGTTGCACTGAACGCCAACGGCCGAGATCAGCCGGTCGCCGGCGACATCAACCTTGTTGCCGTCCTTGAGTTCGACATGCGCGACGATGCCGGTGGCGGTCTTGTCGACCTTGGCGATCTTGGCCTCGGTCATGAACTTGATGCCGCGCTTTTCGAAGCGCTTCTTCACATGCGCGGCAATTTCGGCGTCCTCGACCGGCAGGATCTGCGGCAGGAGCTCGATGATCGTCACCTCCGACCCCATCGACCGGTAGAACGAGGCGAACTCCATGCCGATCGCGCCCGACCCCATGACCACCAGAGACTTCGGCATCTGCGCCGGCACCATGGCCTCGAAATAGGTCCAGATCCGGTCGCCGTCGGGCTCGATACCGGGGAGGATGCGCGGCCGGGCGCCGGTCGCGACGATGATGTTCTTGGCCTTGTAGGTCCCTGCCCCGAGCGCGTTCTTGGGGGGCGGCACCTGCGGCTGCATGATCTTCTTTTTGGTCGGCGCGACGGAAATCTCGCCCGGACCGGTCAGCACCGCCTCGCCCCAGATGGTGTCGACCTTGTTCTTCTTCATGAGGAACTGGACGCCATTGTTCATCTGCGCCGCGATACCGCGCGAGCGCTTGACCACGCCGTCTAGGTCGAAGCCGAACTTTTCCGCCGTTAGTCCATAATCCTTGGCGTGGCCCATGTGGCCGTAGATCTCGGCAGTGCGCAGCAACGCCTTGGTCGGAATGCAACCCCAGTTTGAGCAGATGCCGGCCATATGCTCGCGCTCGACGATGGCGGTCTTCATGCCCAGTTGTGCGGCGCGGATGGCGGCGATGTAGCCGCCGGGGCCGGCACCAATGATGATGAGATCGTAAGAGTCAGCCATGTGCTATTCCTTCACCATCAAAAGCCAGTCTTTGCCGGGCGCCGTACCGCCGGGAAAGCGCACCATCGGGCG
>JANXSI010000747.1 GCA_025352765.1 Devosia sp.
GTAGGTGATGTCGAGCGTCTTACTCTGGAACGGGTTGTCGTCCATCGCCCCGATGGCGCGGATCTTTTCGAGATCGGCGTTGGTCAGGATCGGCTGGCGCACTTCGAGGCGCTTGCGGGCGCCCTGGCCCTCGAGGTCGAGAAGGTTCGGCCGCGGCCCGATGAACGAGACGAGGCTCATCACCAGCTCTTCGCGGATCGAGTCGATGGGCGGGTTGGTGACCTGGGCGAAGTTCTGCTTGAAGTACGTGTAGAGGAGCTTGGACTTGTCCGAGAGCGCCGAGATGGGCGTATCGGTACCCATCGAGCCCACAGCCTCCTGGCCGGTGGTCGCCATCGGCGTCAGCAGCAGCTTTAAATCTTCCTGGGTATAGCCGAACGCCTGCTGCCGATCGAGCAGCGGAACGTTGTTCTCGGGCGCCTGGGGCGCCACTTCCGGCAGGTCCTCGAGCTGGATCTGGGTGCGGGCCAGCCACTGCCCATAGGGCTGCGCGGTCGCGAGTTCGGCCTTGATGTCGTCGTCGGAGACGATGGCACCCTTCTTCAAATCGATCAGCAGCATCTTGCCGGGCTGCAGCCGCCACTTGCGGACGATCTTTTCGGGCGGGATCGGCAGGACGCCCATTTCGGACGCCATGATGACCTCGTCGTCATCGGTGACGATATAGCGGGCCGGCCGCAGGCCGTTGCGGTCGAGCGTCGCGCCGATATAGAGGCCGTCCGAGAAGCACATGGCGGCCGGCCCGTCCCAGGGCTCCATCAGCGCCGCGTGGTACTCGTAGAAGGCGCGCCGGTCCTCGTCCATCAGCGGGTTCCCCGCCCAGGCCTCGGGGATCAGCATCATGGCCGCGTGCGGCAGCGAATAGCCGCCACGGATCAAAAATTCGAGCGCGTTGTCGAAGCAGGCGGTGTCCGACTGGCCCGGATAGGAAATCGGCCAGAGCTTCTGGATGTCGGCGCCGAACAGCTCCGAGGTCACCGAGGCCTGCCGGGCCGCCATCCAGTTGACGTTGCCGCGCACGGTGTTGATTTCGCCGTTGTGGCAGACGAAGCGGTAGGGGTGGGCGAGCCGCCAGCTCGGGAAGGTGTTGGTCGAAAAGCGCTGGTGGACCAGAGCCAGCGACGAGGTGAACTCGGGGTCGCTGAGGTCGGTGTAATAGGCGCGCAGCTGCGCGGCGAGGAACATGCCCTTGTAGACCAGCGTCCGGCAGCTCATCGACACGACGTAAAAGTCGTTCGGCTTGCCCTCGAAGGCCGAGTAGATCTTGCCCGAGCAAACCTTGCGGATGATGTAGAGCTTGCGCTCGAACGCCTCGTCGTCGGCAACGCGGGTACCGCGGCCGATGATGACCTGCCGGTGGTACGGCTCGGTGGCGACGATCTCGGGCGCCTTGCTGAGCGAGGAATTGTCGGACGGCACGTCGCGCCAGCCGAGCACGACCTGCCCCTCGTCCTCGATGGTCTTTTCGACCACCTTTTCCATCTTGGCGCGCAGCTCATGCTCCTGCGGCATGAACAGGAAGCCGACCGCATAGGCGCCCGGTGCCGGCAGGGTCACGCCCTGCTTGGCCATCTCGCGCACGAAGAAGGCGTGCGGAATCTGCACCAGCAAGCCGGCGCCGTCGCCCATCAGCGGATCGGCACCCACGGCGCCGCGATGCTCGAGGTTCTCGAGGATCGACAGGCCGTTCTCGACGATCTTGTGGCTGGGGGTGTTCTTGAGGTTGACGATGAAGCCGACGCCGCAGGCATCGTGCTCGCGCGTCGCATCGTAAAGACCCGCCGACACCGGACGCTGGGCTTTGCGAAAGGCGGCGTCCGCGGCGGGGTGGGGTTCCATTCCGTCTGGGTGCTGAGCCATTCTCAAATCCTTCGTTCAGGGTTCGTCGTTAACCGGCGAGCCGGTGGTCCGTCCTTTCGACGCGCCTCTATGCCAGTCCGTACAGTGTACGGCCTGAGCTGAAGCACGCAATCCTAGTCGATGGGGAGCGGCTCTGCATCCAAATGGCCGCTCGTTCGGGCTTTTCGCCCCGCCTCCCGTTTCCGCTTTCGACAAGCGGGCCAGCCGGTCCGGCGTGTAGACAGATCCGGGGAGACCGGGAGCCCACGTTTTAAGACAGCACCGCTGTCCTATTGAGTTTAGATTGTCACAAGTCCGTTATGCGGGCAAGCGGACTCATGCACTTTTTTGCCGAGGCCACCGGGTGACCCGGGAAGGGTGGACGCTGCCTTGATCCGGGTCAAGGCCGAGCGGCCAAACTCATGCGATTGGGGCGGTCCGCGTCCCGCCCGCTGTCGGGCGATTGTGCTAAACCGATCACGGCGGATTTCCGTAGATAGTTCGAAACCGCACGCGTGGAGCTATCCGTGGCCGCAGCCCCATCGTCCCTGCAACCGACCGCTCCGCGCGGGCGCCGGATCTGGCTGATCGTCGGAGCGCTGCTGGCTGTCGCCGTTGGCGGCTGGCTGGCCGTCTCGCGCCCCTGGGAGGCCAAGCCGCTGCAGGTTACGACCGAGACGGTCACGTCCGGACCGGCGAGCCGGATCCTCGCCAGCAACGGCCGGATCGAGCCCGAGACGTCGGTCAACGTCAGCGCCACGGTCAGTGGCCGGATCGCGAGCGTTGCGGTCAATGACGGCGACGAGGTGAAGGCCGGCGCCCTGCTCGCCACGATCGACGATGCGCAGCAGCGCGCAGCGGTATCGCAGGCGAGTTCGGCGCTCGATGCGGCGCGGGCGCAGTTGCAGCAGGCCAAGATCAATTTCGAGCGGGCGCAGAGTCTCGGCGACGCGATCTCCCGCAAGGACCTCGACACGTCGCAACTGGCGCTGCAGACCGCGCAGAACGACGTGACCCGCCTCGAGGCGGCGCTGTCGCAGGCGATGAGCCTGCTGGGCCAGTATTCGATCAAGG
>JANXSI010000011.1 GCA_025352765.1 Devosia sp.
CACCGCTTGCAGCAGGCAAACGGGCTGACTATAAGGCCGCAATTGCCAGGTGAGTTGAGTCCCCATGCGAAGTGCAGTTGCGACGGCCGAATACCGGCCAACTCAGGACGAGCCTTTCATGAACCCGCGCCAGCGGGAGTATTTCAGGCGCAAGCTTGAGACCTGGAAGGAAGACATTCTCCGCGAGAGCCGCGAGACGCTGGAAAACCTCCAGGAGGAGAGCACCAACCACGCCGACATGGCGGACCGGGCCTCTTCCGAGAGCGACCGGGCGCTCGAACTCAGAACCCGCGACCGCCAGCGCAAGCTGATCTCCAAGATCGACGCGGCGCTGAAACGGATCGAAGACGGTACCTACGGCTATTGCGAGGAAACGGGCGACCCGATCACCATCGCCCGGCTCGACGCCCGCCCGATCGCCACCCTCAGCCTCGAAGCGCAGGAAATGCACGAGCGGCGCGAGAAGGTGTACCGGGACGAGTAGTCCGGGCGCGCATGAACGAGCGAAGAGGGGGCTTGCCGGTGGCGGGCCCTTTTGCTTTTGGGGAGAGTGAGCGTGGCCCGAACGTCCATCGCAACACCGGCCTGGACCCGGTTTGGCGCGCTGGCGGCGGCCTTGGTCATGCTGGCGGTGGCGGGCTGGGTGTTCAATGACCACATCCTGTTCTTCGGCTTCCCCGACGGCTTTTCGTCGGAACTTGGCCGGGCCGAAAACACCATGGCGATCGGCTTCTGCTGGTTCAGCCTGGCACTCGCTGCGCTGACGCTCGGGCTGTTCTGGCGCTCGTTCTTCGCGCCAATCGGCCGGCTGCTGCTGGTTGCGCTCGGGCTTTATGCGGTCGTCACGGTGGGGCTTGTGGGGTTGGACATGCAGTTTCGGACGTACATGATGGATGACGCCGGCGGGTGAAGCGCGCCGCAGTAGACGCGAGCGGCCCGGGAAGGGTTGGCGGGCTAGGGGCGGGCCAGCAACGAGCGGGCGGCTCGCCGGTGGCGGGCCTGTTGTTTCTCGCCGCCTGCCGTCAGCGCAGCAGGCCCAGCGAGGGTCCGGGCGTAAAGCCCGGGAACAGGGCGGCGGTGTCGGCGCTCATGGCGCCGGACATCAGTTCGCTCAGCACCTGCCGGTAGTCGGTGGTGATGGCGAGGTCGGCGCCGGAGTCGAGGGCGTCGTTGGCGAGGCCGGGCCAGCGGCCGAGCATGCGTCCGCCCTTGATGCGGGCGCCCAGCACCATCATGGCGTTGCCGTGACCATGGTCGGTGCCGCCGGAGTCGTTGGCCTTGAGGCGGCGGCCGAATTCGCTCATCACGACGACCGACACCCGCTCCTGGTGCTTGCCCAGATCGCGCCAGAACGCCAGCAGCGGGCCGGAGAGGCCGGCGACGAGGCCGCTGAAGGTTCCGGCCTGGCCGACATGGGTGTCCCAGCCGCCATAGTCGACGGTCGCAACCCGCAGCCCGAGGCCGAGCTTGATGGTCTGGGCGAGGGTGAGCAGGGATTGGCTGAGCGGGCTGTCGGGGTAGTCGACGCTGGGTTCGTAGGGCTTGAGGTTGCCGTCCTTGTCGAGGGCGACGCGGGCTTCGAGGACGCCCGAGAGCGTCAGCAGCCGGCGCAGTGGCGCACCGATCACCGCATTGTCGCCGAGCCGCCGCGCCATCATGGCGCGAATGGCGGTGGAATAGCCGTGACCGCCTGCGAGCCGGAGGCCCGAGAGGTCTTCGGCGACGGCGACTTCCGCGGCGCCGCGCAGACTGTCGGGTGCGGCTGCACCGATGGCCAGCGCCGGCAGGACGCCGTCGGGCTGGACGGCGCGCAGCCAGCGTCCGAGCCAGCCGCCATCGCCGGCTCCCGGCGCACCGCGCTCCATGCGGGCTTCGGCATCGAAATGGCTGCGCGTCGCGTCGGTGAGGCCCGCGGCGTGAATGACGGCGAGGTCGCCGGCGCCATAGAGTTCTGAGAGTTCCCGCGCCTGCGGGTGGAAGCGGAAGTCGGCATCGGCGGCGGCATTGCCGAGGACGCGCCCGGCATCGTGGCCCTTGCGGTCGACGCGGATTTCTCCCGGACGGGCCGCGATGTAGTCGGCATCGCCGGCCGGCGCGACCAGCGACAGGCCGTCGACACCGCCGCGCAGGAAGATCACGACCACGATCGGCTCAGCCATGGCGATGGTCCTTGCTTATCGGAACAGGAAGTGCGGGGTCAGGGCCGACATGCCGAGCGCCGTGCGCAGCAGCCAGCCGTTCCATTCGGGGTTGTCGAGCGGGAGGGTCGCATCGGAGTTTTCGCCCATCTCGGCAAGCATGACGCGGGCCTCGGCCGTGTCGCCGCCGAACACGCCAACCCAGTGGGCGAAGCCATCGGACCAGGTCGAGGCGGTTTTCGGCGTGGCGGCGGCAGGATCGAAGCCGGTGACGCCGAACCAATCCTCGAAGGCGTTGAAGGCGAGATCGACGAGGCCCTTGACGGTATTGGTGTTGGCCCACTCCTCGGTGAGGTCGGAGGGACCGTTGGGCGGCCGGTGCTCGTGCTGCGCCCAGCCGGCCCGGCCGAGGTGCCAGAGGAAATCGAGCGAGGGGTTCGCGACCTCGGCGCCGGCGATCCGGTAGAGCGAGGCGAGGAACTCGAAGGGCCGCTTGAGTTTTTGCGGCGGCGTGGTGTCGAAGGCATCGGACATGACGATGAAGCGGACGACCTGCGCGAGCTGGTCGTCGGCATCGGCATGGGCGAGGAAGATGTCGGCGGTGGCCTTGATGAACGCCTCGTCCGGGGTATCGACCACGAGGCGCCGGATCAGCTTGCGGGAGATGAAGCGGGCGGTGCCGGGATGGCGCGCGAG
>JANXSI010000093.1 GCA_025352765.1 Devosia sp.
TGACGCTCGGGGTCGAGCAGTTCGGTCAGACCGGCAGCGTTGCCGACCTCTATCGGCACTTCGAGATCGATGCCGAGGCCATTGCGACCGCTGCTGCATCGCTGCGTCGGCAGCGCTAGGCCGCGCTCAGCGCTCGACCGAGAGGAACTTGGTCTCGCCGTCCGGCGTGACCCGCACCGCCGACAGCCGGCCGGTGCGATAGCACTGGGTGTCGACGTCGATCCGGTGCGGCGTCACCGTGATGTCCCTGACCGGCGTGTGGCCATGCACGACCCGCAGCCCGCCCGTCAGCTGCGACGTCAGGAACGGCGCCCGGATCCAGATCAGATCGTCGTCCGTTTGGCCTGCCAGCGGTACCCCCGGACGTATCCCCGCATGCACGAACAGCCAGCCAGGAAGCGAGAGGTAGATCGGCAAATCCTGCATGAACCGTACGTGGTCCGGCGGCAGGCGGTCGGCCAGCAACTGCCTGGTTGGCTCCTGCGAGCGCAGCGGCGGATAGTCGAGGTCGATTCCATACGACGCGAGCGTTTCCGTTCCACCTTCGTCCAGCCAATAGGCATGGGCGGCCGGGTTCGAGAGGAAGTCCAGCATCATCGATTCGTGATTGCCGAACAGGCTGAACCGCCGGAAACCCTCGGGGGCGGGGCCTGCCACATGCGCGATGACCTCCGCCGAGTGCGGTCCACGATCGATATGGTCGCCGAGAGTGACGAGCCATTTCTCCCCTTCCATGTCGAGGCTGTCCTCGGCAATGCGCGCCTCGAGCGCCAGCAATTGCTCGAGGCAGCCATGCACGTCCCCGACGGCATAGACGGCAGCGGGCCAGGTATGGAAAGCAAGGCGTGGGCGGGGCATATCGGTTCATAACGCAACCGGCGCAATCGGCAACCCGCAGCGTGTCGAGACCGACCGTGCTACACAGCGCCGAGGAGAACCACACGTGACCAATCTTTCGGTGCGGCGCCACCGCAATTTCTATCTGGCGATCGCCGCCGGCGCCATCGCCGGGCTCGGCTCTCTGCCGCTCGCGCGCGACTTGGCACTCAGCTTGGGCGTCAACGCGTTCTTCGCCGTCTATCTCGTTCTGACCTACCTCACGGTGCCAAAGCTGACTGCCGCGTTCCTTCGGCAGCACGCAGCGCAGGAGGACGAGCCGGCGCCCTTCATTCTCTTTGTCATGCTGGCAGCGGTCGCCGTTTCGGCGGTCTCGCTGTTCCTCGTGCTGATCGAAGGGCCTGGGCGCCTGCCTTTGCAGTTCGGCCTGGGGATCGCCTCGGTGCTCCTCGGCTGGTTCGCCGTGCACACTATGTGGGCCATGCACTATGCGTTCGAGTACTATCAGGACGCCGGCAAAAGCGGCGGCAAGACGCGTGGCGCCGAAGTCGAGGGCGGCCTCGAGTTCCCCGGCGGCGACGAGCCCGACGGCACGGCCTTCGTCTACTTCGCCTACGTCATCGGCATGACGGCGCAGACCGCCGACACCAACATCACCTCCAACGCCATGCGCCGCCTGGTGACGGTGCACAGCGTGTTCTCGTTCTTTTTCAACACCATCATCGTTGCCGCTGCCGTGAATATCGCGGTCGGCCTCGCCAAGTGAGCACGGCTTTTCCCACCGCACGCTATTCGATAGAGTTCGGCGACGTGCGATCAGGCAGTCACGCGAAGAGTGCACTGCTGACCCAAAATTGCGCGGAGCGGCCCGATTAAGGCTGTGGCCGAAGTTGCGAACCAAAGAGGAATGCCTACCATGAAGATCCGACTGATCGCTGGCATGCCAGTGCTGCTGGCCGCGAGCCTGTTGCTCAGCGCCTGCGGCAACAATTCATCCGCGCCTGCGTCGGCCAGCAGCGCCTCGAGCGCGGTGACCAGCGAGGCGGCCTCCGATCTCGCCTCGGCCTCGTCCGCCGCAGAAGCCCGTGCCAGCTCGGAAGCCGCCGCCGCCTCGTCCGCTGCCGCTGAAAAGGCCGCTTCGGAAGCCGCTGCCGCCGCCGCGTCGTCGTCCGAAGCGCCGGCGATGAGCGTCGCCGTCACGCTGTCCTCCGAAGCGCCGGCCGCGCCGTCGTCATCGTCCGAGGCACCGGCCATGGCCGTCTCCTCCTCCGAACCCGTGCCGTCGTCCTCCTCGTCGGAAGCGATGGCCGCGATGGCGACCAGTTCCTCCGAGGCGCCGGCGGTGACGTCGTCGTCTTCCAGCGAAGCGCCCGCGATGGCGGTCTCTTCGTCCGAACCCGCGCCATCTTCGTCGGAAGCCATGGCAGCGATGGTCATGAGTTCCTCATCCGAGGCGCCGATGGCCGTTGTTTCGTCATCGAGCGAAGCCCAAGCGATAGCGGTCTCCTCCTCGGAGCCGTCGCCATCCTCGTCCGAGGCGGTGGCATCAAGCTCCTCCGAGGCGATGTCTGCGATGGCGATGAGCTCGTCGTCGGAAGCGCCGATGGCGATCTCGTCGTCGAGCGAGGCTGCCGCTATGGCGGTCTCGTCCTTTGAGCCGGCGCCGTCGTCCTCGTCAGAAGCCGCCGCGATGGTGGCCCCGTCCTCATCCGAGGCGACTGTGTCGAGCTCGTCGGAAGCGATCTCCGCGATGGCGATGAGTTCATCGTCGGAAGCGCCGATGGCGATGTCGTCGTCCAGCGAGGCGGCCGCGCCGTCGTCGGCTGAGGCGCCCGCTGCCACTGCTGCAGTCAATAAGCTGCTCCCCGCGGCGCTTGCCGGTGATGTGGCGCTCGCCGCACCCGGCTCAACGGTCGAAGGCTATGGCTATGTCGGGGTCTGGGCCAAGGACGCTGCCGGTTGCGCCGCGATCGTGGCCCCGACCGCGACCGACTTCGCCGTCATCACGGTGTCGACCTTCCGGAACGGCCCGAGCGCTTCGTTCGGCAACTTCAAGAAGCTGGTCGATGGCAAGACGACGCTGAGCATGGGCGGTGCTAACGGCCAGAAGACCGTGGCCGTCGAGCAGACCGCGCCGGACGCGATCACCGTTGATGGCACGGCGCTGGTGCGCTGCACGCCCTGAGCACGATCGACAAGATGAGGAAAGGGCCGCATACGCTGCGGCCCTTTTCGTTTCGAGGCATCCTGAGACGGCTCCCTCAACCCTTCGGGGCGGTAGCCGCGTAAAGGGCGATGGCCGCGGCATTGGACACGTTCAGCGATTTGATCGGGCCGGGCATGTCGAGCCGCACCATCTCGTCGCAGAGTTCGCGCGTGCGCGTCCGGAGCCCCTTGCCCTCGGCACCCAGCACGATCGCTAGCGCCTCGTTGCCGCCGCGCGGTGTCAGTGGCAGCGGTGCCCCGGAGTCAAAGCCGACGACGCGCATGCCGCGCTTCTTCAGAAGCTCCAGCGTATCGCCGAGGTTCTTGACCTCGATCAGCGGCACCAGGTCCAGCGCACCTGAGGCGGCCTTGGCCATCACGCCGGTTTCGCGCGGCGCATAG
>JANXSI010000155.1 GCA_025352765.1 Devosia sp.
GGTTGTCCGTCCTCGGACTTGATCGCCTTCTTGCGCTGCAGTTTTTTGAACAGCAGCAGCGTCAGCATCGGCATCCGCCAGCCGTCGCGATTGTAGAGTTCGAGGCTGTCGACGCGGCCATTTGCGGTTTTGCGCGGAACAATGAATCCGCCTTGCGCGAGGGCGTGCAGCACCCGCTGTTCGTCACGTGAGATATCCATGGAAATGAAGACCCGGGAAGGCGCTGGACGCGCCACAACACCTAGCGCCCGCTCGCATCGCGCTGAGCGGCCGCCTGTTCCCATCAGGCTCATCGGAAGTCCGATGAGCCCCTAGCAGGTCTCCACAATGCTAGACATGTTTCAAACTCCGGGCAGCCGCACCTGGCACGACTGCCTCCTGTCCAAAGATAGCGCCCGACTGGACGGATTTCCAGCCCTGCGGTCGCTCAGCCTTTCGGCATGATCGGCGTGCCGAGGTCGACATAGGGCGTCAGGAACTTGCCGCCGGGTGGCACGTCCGCCGGAGTGGCTTCGCCCACGTCGCCGAGCGACTTGATGTACTGGTAGAGCGAGCGCATCTCGCCTTCGGTGAAGGCGTGGACGTTGAACCAGGGCATCGGCGGGCCGGCCTGGAAGGTCTGCAGGAACGTTACCCAATCGTCCTCGGACTTCGTCGAGGCGCTGATGCGCAAATTCTTGGCGTAGTTGACGCCCCAGGGCCCGCCATAGCCGACCGGATTGCCCTTGAGGGCCGCGGCCGGATCGATCTTGCCGCCGCTCTCGCCGTAGCCGACGGTGTGGCAGTCGTGGCAGCCGCCGATCACGGCAATGCGCGCGCCGTTGGCGACGGAAACGTCTTCGGCCACTGCGGCGGTCGAAATGCCCGCGACAGCAACCAGCAAGGCCAGTCTCAACATGAACAAATTTCCCCTTGGTGGCTCCCAACGCCACCCTGCGACATAATGTCAGTCCAAATCGGACGGGCAAGTGACAGCCGGGGCATTTTCCGCGGCGCGCAACGCCGGAGTTGAAATCGCGTCGTGGGACGTGCAAACCACCATGTGAGCCCTTCCTTTCCGACGAACCGAGCGACGTCTTGATCAAAACTCCCGAGAACTGCACCACCAAGGAAGATGTTCGCGCCGAGATCGACCGCATCGACCAGGAACTGCTCCAGCTGTTTGCCCAGCGCCATCGCTACGTGACGCGCATGGCCACCATTAAGACTGATCCGCGCGAGGCGCATGACCCAATTCGGATCAAGGCGATACTCGACCGGCAGCGGGCGCGGGCCGAGGAGCTTGGACTCGATGAGGACCAGGCCGAGTTGATCTGGAAGACGCTGATCGACTGGAATGTGAACTACGAAAAGGGCATTATCGCTGCCCGGCGCGCCAACAGCTAGTTCTTACGATGTCCCTCAACACCCATATCCGCAAGGCACTAGCGGTCGAGATCGAAACTCTCGCCGACATCGCATACGTCGCCTGGGAGCGGGATCTTCTGCCGTTCCTGAACGGCGCGGCGACCTTGCGGGCCGCCGAGCGCAACCGGCTGAGCGCCGCGGTGCGCGACGGGCTCGAACGGATCATCGTCGCCGAAGTCGATGGCGTCGCCGTCGGCTGGTGCCAGCGCTCGCGCGGCCGGGCCTATATCCCGTTCCTGTTCGTAACGCCTTTGCTGCAGAACCAGGGGGTCGGCTCCTCGCTGCTCCGGCGCATGGAATCGATGCTCGAGCTCGAGGGCGCCGACCGCATCCAGCTCGACACGCTCGCCGACAATGTGCGGGCGGTGAATTTCTACCAGCACCACGGCTACCAGATCCTGGCGCTCAAATCCGAGGGCCAGCCCGGCCGCGAGGCGCAAATGAGCGTCCGGCTCGAAAAGCGCCTCGACCCCTGGCACGGCCCCATCGACGACATCGAGTAAACATGACCCTGATCGATACGCGTACCCCCAACCCCAAGAGCTTCATCAAGGGCCAGACTGGCGATTGGGAGATCGTCATCGGCATGGAAGTGCATGCCCAGGTGACGTCGCAGTCAAAACTGTTTTCGGGCAGCTCGACCGAGTTCGGCCGGCCGCCCAACTCCAACGTGAGCTTCGTCGACGCGGCGATGCCCGGCATGCTGCCTGTGATCAACGAGGAATGCGTGCGGCAGGCCGTGCGCACCGGGCTTGGTCTCAACGCGCAGATCAACCTGCGCTCGGTGTTCGACCGCAAGAACTACTTCTATCCGGATTCGCCGCAGGGCTATCAGATCAGCCAGTACAAGTCGCCGGTCGTGGGCGAGGGCGTGGTCGAGATCGAACTCGACGGCGGCCACACCGTCAATATCGGCATCGAGCGGCTGCATCTGGAACAGGATGCCGGCAAATTGCTGCACGATCAGTCACCCACCATGTCCTATGTCGACCTCAACCGGTGCGGCGTGGCGCTGATGGAGATCGTGTCCAAGCCCGATATCCGCGACGCCGAGCAGGCCAAGGCCTATGTGACCAAGCTGCGCTCGATCCTGCGCTATCTCGGCACCTGCGACGGCGACATGGAGAAGGGCAGCTTGCGCGCCGACGTCAACGTCTCCGTGCGCAAGCCCGGCGGGCCGCTCGGCACTCGCTGCGAGATCAAGAACATGAACTCGATCACCTTCATCGGCCAGGCGATCGAGTATGAGGCGCGGCGCCAGATCGAAATCATCGAGGATGGCGGCACCATCGACCAGGAAACCCGGCTGTACGATCCCAACAAGAACGAAACCCGGTCGATGCGCTCCAAGGAAGAAGCGCACGACTACCGCTATTTCCCCGATCCGGATTTGCTGCCGCTGGAGTTCACGCAAGGATACGTCGACGGCCTCAAGGCGCATCTGCCCGAACTGCCGGATGAGAAGAAGGCGCGCTTCATTAAGGA
>JANXSI010000176.1 GCA_025352765.1 Devosia sp.
CGACGGGGAGCTCGACTTCACCAAGGAGCGGATCGACGTCGCCATTCGTTTTGGTCATGGCAACTGGCCCGACGCCATCGTCGATCCGCTGATGAGCGAAGAGATCCAGGTGGTGTGCAGCCCCAAGCTGATGGAGGGCGAACATCCGCTGACCTCGCATGCGGCGCTGCGCCATCACCGGCTGATCCGCCATTCGACCCGGCAGAACAGCTGGGAGCAGTGGTATCGCTCGGTGGGCGAACAGCCGGGCAATCTGCAATGGGGCCCAAGCCTCGAGCATTTCTTCATGATCATCCAAGCGGCGATCGCCGGGCTCGGGGTGGCGCTGCTGCCGCGCTTTTTGATCGAAGAGGAATTGAAGCGCGGCACGCTTATCGCCCCGTTCAAGGACCGGGTGGTCGGGCCGGGGGCCTACTACCTCGTGACGTCGGCCGCCAAGGCCGAGCTGCCGCGCGTCAAGCTGTTCCGGCGGTGGATCCTCGACCAGCTGACCTGATAGGCCCACCGCCGATCCTTCCATTCCCGGCGATCTGCGCGATCGCCCGACCACGAGCACACCCATGACCAGCACTGCCGACCCCCAGTTCACCCGCCTTGGCCGCACGCTCCTGCCCGGCCAAATCTCGCAACTGGTGACGATTGCCAGCGATGGGACCGAGCGCACCGTGCTGTTTGAGGCCGACGAGATCATCGAGGCGCCGAACTGGACGCCCGACGGCCAATTCCTGATCGTCAACGCCGGCGGCGAGCTGTGGCGGTTCGCGCTCGATGGCGGCGCGCCGGTCAGGATCGATACCGGCAGTCTCCGCGATCTCAACAACGACCACGTGCTGTCGCCGGATGGAACGATGGTCTATGTCAGCGACAATGACGGCCATCTCTATGTGTTGCCGATCACCGGCGGCCAGCCGCGCCGGGTGTCGAACGAGCACGCGACGCCGCATCACTATTACCTGCACGGGATTTCGCCCGATGGGCTGACGCTCGCCTATGTGGCGGTCGAGGGACCGGAGGGGAAAAAGCGCATCAACCTGTTCACCATCCCGGCCGCCGGCGGTCCCGATACGCGGCTCAGCGATGTCGACTATCCCAATGACGGGCCGGAATATTCGCCCGACGGCAAGTGGATCTATTTCAGCTCCGAGCGCGCCGCGAAAATCCCGGGCCACGCCCAGTGCTTCCGGATGCGACCCGACGGCACCGGCATCGAGCAGCTGACCTTCGACGAGCGGGTCAACTGGTTTCCGCATGTGTCGCCCGACGGGCAATCGATCGTCTTCATCAGCTATCCGCAGGGCACCCCTGGCCACCCGCCCAACAAGGAGGTGATCGTGCGCGTCATGCGGCCCGACGGCAGCGGGCAGCGCGACATCGACGCGTTCCTCGGCGGGCAGGGCACGATCAACGTCAACAGCTGGGCCCCGGACAGCCGGCACTTCGCCTATGTCGCCTACCCGATGCGCCGGGGCTGAGGCCGGCGGGCCGATCCGCTGACCGTCCCGCCGGGTCGTTCAGGTGTGGCGCTCGGTGTGGCGTGGCTCGAACTCGGCCTTGCCGAAGGTCGACGGCATGTTGATCGCCATCCACTCGTGCGGGTAGCCGAGCTTGAGCGGCATGGCATCGGTCAATTCCTGCCGGACCTCCCCCGGCAAGTCGAACTCGCCGGCCACGAGGTTCTCCTCCACCTGCTCCGGCCGGCGGGCGCCGATGATCGCAGCCGTGACGCGGCGATCGCCGAGCAGCCAGCTGAGCGCCACCTGGCTCGGGGTCCGGTTCAGGCGTGCCGCGATGGCGACAACGAGGTCGATGAGCTTGAGCGCGTCATCGAACCAATAGCGGGGCAGGGTGATGGCCGCCTGGTGGCCGATCCGGGACTCCTGGTCGGGCTTGTCCTGGTCGCGGTACTTGCCGCTCAGCATGCCGGCGGCCAATGGGCTCCAGCAGATCATGCCGAGGCCCTGGTCGTCGCAGGCCGGCAGGATCTCACGCTCGATGTCGCGTCGCAGCAGATTGTAGAGGTGCTGGGCCGAGACGAAGGGCGTGAGCTCGTGCAGGGCGGCCACGCCCTGGGTCTTGGCGATCTGCCAGGCAAAGAAATTGGAGCAGCCCAGGTAGCGGATCTTACCCTGGCGGACGAGGTCGTGGGCCGCGCCGAGGCTCTCCTCGATCGGCGTATGAGGATCGGGACCGTGGAACTGATAGAGATCGATGTGATCCAGTCCCAGCCGCTTGAGGCTCGCGTCGCAGGACTCGACAATGTGCTTGCGCGACAGGCCGCGGCCGGTGGCGGCGGGGCCGGTGGGAAACCAGCACTTGGTGGCAATCACCAGGTCGTCGCGACGGTGCTGGCGAAGCGCGATGCCGAGCATTCTCTCGGACTCGCCGCCTGAATACATGTCGGCCGTGTCGATGAAATTGCCGCCGCCCTCGATGAAGCGGGCAACAATGGCGCTCGCGGTGTCCTGGTCGCAGCCCCATTGCGCATTGCCGAAGGTCATGGTGCCGAGGCATAGGCGCGAGACCAGGAGGCCAGACCGGCCCAGATAGCGATACTTCATTCAGTCCTCCGCGAGACCGGGCCGATCGAATTGCCGCCCTTGCCGACCAACAGATAGCAGAACGACGTTCCGGACAAGTCCCCTCGGGCCTGGCTCAGGTCAGCGGCGCGGTGCCTGACGGATAGCAGCCGAATCGCGCTCGACCAGCGCGCATTCGAGCTTGGTGACCGGGTAGCGCGCCCGCTTTGGGGCGCGGGCCTCGAGTTGTTCGATCGCCCATTGCCCCATCGCCCGATGCGGCAGGATGGAGGTGGTGAGCCGGGGATGGAGATGCCGCGAGATTTCCTCGTCGTCGTAGCCGACCACCGAGATGTCCTGGGGAATGCGCAGGCCCGCTTCCTTCAGCGCTTCGTAGCAGCCGATGGCCATGCGGTCGTTCTGGCAAAAGATTGCCGTCGGCGGCACTTCGAGCTTCAGCAGTTTGACGGTTGCGTCGTAGCCGGCACTCGCCGACCAGTCGCCGTCGGCCACCAGGGCCGGATCGAAGGGCAGGTCGGCGGTGGCGAGAGCCCGCCGGTAGCCTTTCAGCCGGTCCTGCGCCGCCGACATGAAGGCCTCACCCATGATGGTGCCGATCCGGGTGTGCCCCTTGCGGATCAGGTGCTCGGTCGCGGTCTGGCCGCCGGCGATTTCGCTCGGCACCACCGCC
>JANXSI010000181.1 GCA_025352765.1 Devosia sp.
CCCAGAAGCGGCCGGCACACTGGACATTCTGGAACACCAGATTGTTCCGGCACTGACTTCCGCCGGGGAAAGGCCCCGGGGCGCAGGTGTCACGGCGCGGGCGGCGAACGACGAAGCGACTGCCCTGGTCCTCGGTTGTTCCGGCAATTGCGCCGACGCCACTTCCTGGCTGCAAATCATCGCAGTGAACATGGCTCGTAGGGACCTGATGGTCGTCATCGCCGCCGATGCGCGGGAGCTATCCGCGCATGCTGGTGACCTCAGGCGCCAGGCGGAGTCGCTTGGGCTTCGCCTGTCATTGGTCTTCGCTGAGTCCGTCTTCGACGAGGTCGACGCGCTCCTCGCCGGCGGTGCCGCGACCTTGGCGTCCCGGGTCCTGCTGCTCGCTGGATCGCACCTGCCATCAATAGCGGGGGAACTTGCGCCAATGCTGGATGCGGCTCCCGAAGATCGCCCGACGCTCCTCCACCCTCGAGGCGCGATAGCGGTGCCCTTCGGCCTGCTGATCTCGTCGGAGGCGTTGGCGGACGCCATGGCCGGACTTCCCCTGCGATTGAGTGCAGCCGGGAAGTGGGACGCGCTCGGTGCCCGGCTTATGGGGCAGGGACCGGCCCCGGCGCTGGCCGCCATCACGGGATCTCCTGCGGTGGAGGAGAGGCCGAGCGATCGCTTGCTTCGGCACGTCGATGCGTGCGCCGCGGCTGTGACGCGGGACCGCTGACATGACGCCCCTCCGCGTCGCAACCCTCGCGCACGGGCATCCGAACCTGTCGTCCGGCGGCGCCGAGATCGCGGCCCAGTCATTGCATCGTGAACTGCAGGCGCTGCCCGCCGTGCAAGCTCTCCATGTCAGCTGCGCGCCGGCCACCAGGCTGGTGGTGGCAGTCGACGGCGAGCTCATCATCGAGACGGCCGGCATCGACCCGCTGCGGCTGACCCGGCGGGATCCGCGCGCCCACCGGCCGCTCGTCGATCAAGTAAGTCGCTTTGCGCCTGATGTAGTCCATTTTCACCACGTCCTCGGCTTCGGCGCCGACGCGCTGCTGGCCGTCAGGCGCGAACTGCCCGATGCGGTGATCGTCGTCACGCTCCACGAATACATTGCGATCTGTCACCGCCAGGGGCAGATGGTCCGCATCGATGGGGCGCTCTGCGAAGCCGCATCCCCCACGGCCTGCACCGGCTGTTTCCCGGAGATTGCGCCGCGAAGCTTTCTCGCACGGGCCGAGGCCCTTAAGGCTCTGCTATCGGTCGCCGACGGCTTCGTCGCCCCGAGCGCCTTTCTGGCCCGCCGCTACATCGAGTGGGGTTTGCCCCAGAAAAAGTTCGCGGTGCTCGAAAATGCCACGAGGTCCTCTGAAGCGGCGCTCCAGCCGCCGGTACGCACAGCCCGCCGCGGCCGCTTCGCTTTTTTCGGCCAGATCAATCCGTTCAAGGGCCTCGACCTGCTGCTCGAAGCCGTGGCCCTGGTGCCCGATGCCGATTGGGAGGGGAGCAGTCTCGAGATCCACGGGAGCGGTCTCGAGCGTCAGCCGCTGGCCTTCCAGGAGCGGATCGCGACCCTGCTAGCGGCCACGGGCGGGCGGGCCACCCTGCATGGAGCCTATGTCAATGACGACATACCCGCCCTCATGGCCGACGCGGATTGGGTCGTCGTCCCCTCGATCTGGTGGGAGAACTCGCCGGTTGTCATCCAGGAAGCGTTCCGCAGCTTCCGGCCGGTGATCGCCGGCGACATCGGAGGCATGGCCGAGAAGGTGCGTGACGGCGTAGACGGTCTTTTGTTCCAGGCGCGCGACGCGGCCGATCTCGCCGCTTGCCTCGCCACCGCCGCAGATGGAGCACTGTGGTCGCGGTTGCAGGGTGGCGTGACGCCGCCGCCCGCCGCCGCCACCGTGGCGCGCGCCCACATCGCCTTCTACGAGGCGTTGCGGGCCGCCCGCCACTAGTTCACCCGGTTGGCGGCGAGTTCGAACGGCTCGGCGGTGGTCTGCCCCTTGATCTGGAACACCCGCTTCTTTGGCTTCGCCCTGACCGTCAGGCGCTCGGGGAACCAGGTCTGCATCAGCTCGAGCAGGGGCTCCGCCGAGCGGTCCCAGGTCAGCTCGCTGGCACGGCGGGCCGCGGCGTCCGACAGATCCCGCAGTACGGCGCGATCCTGGGCAAGCCGACTCAGCTGCGTCACGAAGCTGTCGACGATCCCACCCTCGCTGTCGGGCTTGATCAACAGCCCGTCGACCCCGTCGCGTACCAGTTCGTCCACCGCCCCGACATCGGTGGCAATGGGCACGCAGCCAAGCCGCTGGCCCTCGAGAATGGTGAGCGGCGCGCCTTCCCAGCGTGAGGGCAGCACCACCACGTCGGCCCAGGCAAAGGCCCGCGTCAGCTCGGCCGACGCATAGAGCGGCGGCAGCACGGTCATGCCGATGTCGCGGAAGCGCGACTGCCACGACAATGCCGCACCGGCATCGAGTACGTCGCGACCGACGATCCGCCAATCGATACTGACTTCCTGAAGCTTCAGCTCCTGTGCCACGGCGTGCAGGCGCTCGATGCCCTTTTGCGCATCGAACCGGCCGAGGAACAGCGCCCGTAGCGGCCGCGGTTCGACGTCGGCGCGCCGGCCTTCGAGCACCTCGGTGGTCTCTGTTTCGGTGATCTCGTAGCTGGGGGCATTGACGATGTGGGTGAGCTTGGCGCTCGGCACGCCCATTGACCGCATCCACTCCACCATGTCCTCGGAGCAGGTGAGGATCGCGTCGTAGACGTGTTCGAACGCCAGCGACAGGTAGGGATGGCCGGCATCGCGGCCATAGGCCGTCCGGTCGAGGACGTGGACGTAGTTGACAACCTTGACGCCGCGGCGCCGGAGGCTGCCCAGTACCGAGTTCACCGAGGCGACCTGATTATTGATGATCAGGTCGAGGCCGTTGAGTAGGCCCAGGATATCGGGTGCCTTGGCGCCCGCATCGCTCTCCATCTGTAGCTCGTGACCGGCATAGGTGTGCTGGCCGCCCCAGATCGGGTAGTCGTCGGCGAAGAAGTTGATCGAGGCGAACAGCCCGTCATTGTCCTTGTGCCGCTCGTAGAGCGGCTTGCCCAGAACGAACAGGTGCACCTCGCACCCCGCCGCCACGAGCACCCGCGCCATCGCGAAGGCGACCTTTTCGACGCCGCCGAAGCTCGAGACCGGCAGCAGCATGCCCACTCGCAAGCGGTCGCCGGCGGCCGGCAGCCGCGGCATTAGCGCGTGCGTGCCAGCGGCATGGCGCAGCAACTCGTGATAGCGCGACCGGTTCGGCAGGTAAGGTTGCCGCCACAGCCATTTCTTCGCCGCGCCCGCAGGCCGGTAGCCGGAGTCACGCAGGGCCCCCAGCGTTGCCAGCAGCGCGTTGGTCGGCGACAGTTGCGCGCCCTGCACCTCGGTGAGCGTGAAGGGCGCCGTGATCACCAGTTCCACGACGCTGGGCGTCGGAACGGGACTCCGGAGGCTTCGCGCCCAATCGTCGGTCCTGTCTTCGGCACATGCGGTGGCAAGACGCTGCGTCGTCATCCAGCCCGAGAGCTTGCCGCTGAGAGGCGCGCCGGCCTCGATGGGCCGGACATTGACCTCGAACTTGGTCTTGGAGGATTCGAGGCGGATCGCCACGAAGTTGTACTTGTCGGTCAGCCGTTCTGCGAGCCAGAGCACGTTGTGCAGTAGCTTAAGGCGCGACAGCGCCTGGGTGTGCGAACTCGCCATCCACAGCATGAACGGCGGCGTCCCGTACGTGTCGGGCTCGGCGTTCGCCGCCCAGAAGCGCCGCGCGAATTCATCGAGCTTATAGGACTCGTGCGGCGCATCGGGGTCGGTGAAGGCTGCCACCAGATAGGTGCCCACCGCCACGTGCAGGTAGCGCGGGGCCTCTTCATGTTCGAACGCCAGCAGCGTATCGGTGTGGAACAGCGATTTATGCTTGAGACGGATGTAGTTGAGAATGGTGTCGCGCGTGCGGTTGGAGTCGCGCAGCATGCTCTCCGCCCGCTGCCGGTACTCGAAGCCGAAATAGGGGTGATTGGCGCCCTTCATGCCGTGGTCGAGCGCCTGCAGCCAGAAATCCCAGTCCTCGAAACCCGACTTCATCGTTTCGTCGAACCGGATGCCGGCGTCGACAAGGCGCCGGCTGATCAGGCTTCCCGCTTCGCAGATGTTGTCGAACGTGATGTGGAGCAGTTTTGAGTACTCGGCCGTGTAGTTGCCGCTCCAGGCGATGCCGAACTTGTCGATGTTGGGATAGACCCAGTCGATCTCCGGCCTGCTCGCCAGGTACTCCATCAGCGTCTGCAGCGCCGAGGGGGTGATGCGGTTGTCGGCGTCGAGCAGGTAGATCGCCTCGTAGCTAGGTAAGGTCCGCGCGACGAACTCGATGCCGTAGTTTCGCGCCGAACTCAGCCCGCCATTGGGTTTGCGCAGGTAGTAGACGTTGTCATTTGCCAGCGCATAGGCCCGCCCGACCTGTTCGGTTTCGGGGAACGGGCAGCCGTCATTGACCACGACGACCGCGATTTCGAAGTTCGCGGTCTGCGCAAGCACCGACTCGATGGCCTCGGCGAAAAGGCCTGGGTGCTTGAACACCGGGATAACTACAGCGACGCGGGGCTGGCCCGTCGGGGCGATGATCTCCGTGCTGTCGGTTGTCCGGACTTGGGTGGAAACGGTCATCCGCGCACCATGATGGTAAAATCCTTGAACCGGGCCTGTGCATAGCTGTTGTCGCCGGGATGGGTCATCCGCGTGGCGATGAAGACGTTGCGGGCGTCGTCGCTGACGTCGCAGAACGCCGAGATCCGGCGCGCCTGCTTGCTGGTGATCCGTGCCCAGCCGCTGAACGCCTCGTGCGGCAGTGGCGAAGAGCCGCCCTGCAGGATTTCGAGCGCGCGCGCCGGGTGGTCGGTGACCACCATGCCGAAGTCGACCTCCTGTGACCGCTCGTTGCCGATGCCGATCGAGGCCGAGATCTTGATCGCCTCGCCGGGCGCTGCGTGCGGTAGCTGGCCGAGCGTCACGCCATGGCTGGGTGGATGGCAGGTCGCCGTGTTCTCGCCTGGCGGAGCCCAGACCGGCTTGAAGTCGAACGACACGGCTTCGGGGTTGGCGAGCTCGACCGACCTGAGGCTGAGCGCCGCCACCGGGCGTTCGGTGAAGCCGCCGGTCGAGGCATTCCGGCGCACCGGCATATGCGCCTCGATCGACGACGAGAGCCGCGTTCCCGGAAGGCCCCGCCAAACCTGGAGCGCGAGGCTGCGGGGCATCGCCGCCTGTTGGGTGGCGAGGTCGCGGATCTGGAAGTCCGGGATCGGCTGGCCGTTCCCCAGCGACAGCGGCGGCAGGCGCTCGTCGCCCGATTTCGAGATCTGCAGCTTGAGCGTGCGGTCCTGGCCCGACAGCGTGCGCGACAGTCCAAAGATGTTCCAGCCTGCTGCGATCTCAGTGCTCGTGATGCTCCAGCGTTCCAGCAATTGGGCGTCCTCGAGGCTCGCAAGCGTCAGCTCGAGTGTGCCCCCCGATATGTCGGCCGCGCCGAAATGCAACGCGATCGCCGCCACCCCACCGCTGGCGACCGGCAGGATCTGCGACACGCCGGCCGCACTTTCGTTGAGCACGTCGTAAGGCGATGGCTCCGCAACGGGCTCGTTGGAAAAGGCGAGGGTGAACGGCACCGCGTCGCGCCGCTGCAGCGCGCTCTCGGCCAGCGCGAACCGGTACCGGAGTTCGGCATTGGAGGCGCGAAGCCGCCGCGCCTGCTGCGCCGTCTCGCTATAGGCCGTGAGCCCTTCTGCCGCCAGGCGCTTGAGTTCGGCCGTTGCCGCCGCCAGCGCGCGCTGCTCCTTGCCCTTGGCCCATGAGTACACTTGGGGAAGCGGGTCCGTGCCGCTCTCCCTGAGCCATTTTGTCAGCCGGTTGAGATTGGGGCCGTTGTCCCCGGCGAGGACGGCAACAATCATCGCCGGGGATTGCCGCAGCAGCAGGGCCTTGGGCCAGCCCGGCATGATCACCGCCGGCTGGCCGCGGACGAACTCCACTACCGTGGCGACCCCCTCTGTGGGGAGAGGTGCCGCGCTCTTGCCGATGTCGATGGCCAGCATCGTCGGCCGCGACAGGGCCCGCATCGCTGCCGCCTCGAAGTTCACTTTGCTGTCGGTCATGATGCCCCCGTTGTCGTCCCGACGGGCGCGGCCCAGTCGGCATTCTGATAGATCCGGATCTGCCGTATCGCCGTGGCCGCCCCGCCAACATCGCCATCATTGATGCCCGCAAAGGCCGCAACAGCATTGCTGAACCGCACCACCGCCGGTGTGTGGGCCATGACATTGGGCGCCGAATAATAGAGGACGTCGTCGAAGTAGAACTCGAAGCGGTCCGGACTCCACAGCAAGCCGTAGCGGTGGAAATCTCCCGCGAGTGCTTCCGGCACGTTGATCGTCCGCGACCAGGCCTTGCGCTCGGGCCGCCACTGCCGGGCCGTTCCCTGGATCTCGTTGGGAAACTGCACCTCGGCGACATCGAGCTCGAAGTGTTGCGCGGTCTGGGTCTTTGGGTCCGAGACCAGCCAGAAGGCGTTGTTGACGCCCGCCTCGTTGGCGATCCGCATCTCGCACTCGAAATAGCCGTAGGACTGCCGGAAGGTCTTTGCCTCGACATACCCCGCGGTGAACGGGCGCTTGCCGTCCTGATCGGCGGTGTTGCGACCGAGCTCGAGACGCAACCCATCGGAGCTCAGAACGACGTTCTCGGGGAGCCGCATGCTGAGGATCCCGTCACCGGCGCTTGTGACCCTCTGCCAGTCCCGCGCGAAAATGTGTGCGTCGGCAAAATCGTCAGCCAGCGCCAGCGTCCAGCGTCCCGCCGGATCAAGGGCGGCCGGCAGATCCTGCGTCGCGATGGCAAACTGGACCGGCAGCAGCAATCCGGCGACCAAAGCGCCTGCTGCTGCCAGAAACGCCCGGCGTGTCGGCCTTTCGGTCGTCATGGAGGGCGACCTAGGCCGAGAGCTTGGCCGGGCTGGGAGCAGTGACCTGGCTATTGGCCTTGCGCAGCGCGGTCTCGAGTTCCCAGGCGCGATTGCGCAGGGTGTCGAGTTCGCCCGTCATATAGTCGATCTCGCCGCGGAACCAGGCACCGCTCTCGTCGGGGCTGGCGACACTCTGGATCAGGTTGGGGGTCGAGAGCGCCGTGCTCGGCGGTTCGGCGACCGGCGCGGGCAGCACATGCGCCAGTTTGTTCTCCGTCAGGAAGCGGTGATACTCGGCATAGTTGTGCTTGTAGACGTCGCTGACCCGGGAGAAGTCGGCCGCTTCGAGGAGCCGGTTGAGGTTGATCGGCTGGTAGTCCTCGACCTCGACCGAGGGGATCGCGAACAGCGATGCGAGTTCGCGGATGCGCGAGTCGTAGGTGAAGAAGATCGCCGGGATGCCCTGATGCAGCGCGATGACGTTGCCGTGCAGCCGGAAGCCCACCATGACGTCGACATTGGCCTTGGCGTCGGCCGCCCATTCGTCGATGTCAAAGAACGCCGCCATGCGGTTGGTCAGCATCTCCTGAGCGTCGGCGCGTCCCTGCAGGTTGAACTTGGCGAGGATCGAGCGGACGTTATCTTGTTTTTCCTTGCCATGCGAGAAGATCGCGAGGGTCTCCTCGCGCTCGCCCTGGGAATAGAGCCGGCTCTGCGGCCGCATGGCGACCGCTTCCACCAGCGCGCGTTGCATGCGGTTGGTCTTGATCGCGTTGCTGGCGTAGTCGGCCGACAGGTATTTGTTGAGCGTCAGGCCAATGCGCGCTTTGGCCGGGTCGACCGGTTGAATGGCGAGGGTCGGCTTCAGCGACCGGTAGAAGCTCGGGCAACCGATCACCCGAATGTTCTTGATGCCCAGATCGTTGAACACCTCGGCGCTGTAGAAGCCGCGCACGCCGATCGACTCCGACTTGTCGGCGATGATCCGCCACGCCTCGACGGTGCCCTTGGGGATATCGAGCGCCTTGTATTTGGCCGCCTGCGCGCCGATGCCGACTCCGACGATCGGACCCTTGAGCGCCTTGAGGATCGGCACGAGGTGGCCCAGGTCGAGCGTTTCGGTAAGGTAGTTCGAACCGCGGATGACCGTCGTGTCATAGGTGCCCGGCTGTGGCCACAGCGTCTGGTCGGACGCCTGGGAAAACTGCAGGTTCTTGATCCGCTCATAGGAGAGCGCCTTCAGCATCGCGTCGTAAACGAGCACGTCGCCCGTGTTGATGCCGCCCTTGCGGAACGCCGCGAGGGGGTCATCGAACCGCAGGTAGGCGGATTTGTTTCCCGGCTTAACGGCTGCGCCGCCATTGAGGACAAAGAGCTGGTTCATCGCAATCGGCACTCCGTTCGAAACAGAAGAGGCGTCCATGTCTGGACGTGGGCACGCCAGTGCGGCGTGTCCGAACAAGGGGAGGGGGCAGTGGTCATCCCGGCGCCGCGGCGAGCGAGATGTTGCGGAAGCGGGCCCAGGCAAAGTCGTTGCTGCCCGGTTGCGCCATGCGGGTCGCGGCAAAGGCCAGAAGCGGTTGCCGCGCTGGCCGGCGCAGCGATGCTGAGAGCGCGGCCGGGCTCGTCGGCGAGGCGACGTACCACCCGGAGAACGCTTCGTTTTCGAGCGCCAGTTCGCTGCCCGTGAGAAGCCTCTGGGCCCGCTCGACATCGGCCGCGAGGACGATGGCGAATTCGACGTCGGAAGACTTGTCGTTACCAACCTCGATGTCGGCTGCGAGCGCCATCGGCCGAAGCCGCGGCGGCAACGGGATCGCCGCCAGTGTCATGCCCCGCTTCGGCGGGTGGCAGGCGATCGCCGCCCGGTAGGGAACATGCGAAACCGGCTCGAATGCGAGTTTGAGGTCGTCGCTGTTCACCAGCTTGGCGCGCGCCAGCAACGTCGGCGAGAGCGGGATCTGCTTCAGGCCGCTTGCGGCCACCCGTTTGGCGTCGGCCACGATGACATGGGCCTGCGTCGCATAGGCCCCGAACGGCTCACCGCACCAGACCTGCATTGACAGGCCGTTCTGCAGCAGCGAAGTCTCAGTGCCGGCGTTGCGCACCTGAAAGAGCCGGACTCGTTGCGGGTCACCCAGATGCAGCGAGACTGCCGAATCCGCCTGCCCGTCGAGATCGAGGCGAAGGTCGAGCGTGCGCGTCGGCCCGGCCAGCGGATTGGTCAGGCTGAGCATGGTCCAGCCTGCGACAAGGCGCTCGAGTGGAATGCTCCATCGGTCGATGACCTGCTGGTCCTCGAGTGAGCACAGGTGAATGCGCAACACCGCACCCGGCCGCGGCGCGATGCCAAGGAAACTGAGGCTGATCGCCGAAACGCCGACGCTCGAAACGGGTAGCACCTGCCCGAGGCCGGGGCTGCCCCAGCCCAGCGTCACCCGCGCTTCGGCCGATTGCCGCTCATCCGCAAATACCTGCTCGAGGGCGTTGGCGCCCGGCGGCATCCGCCGCTCGATGGCTAGAAAGGAGTTTTGCAGTTCCTCGTTGGCGCGTCGCAGGGCCGTGAGCCGCCGCAAGGCGGCAACATGTTCGCGCGCCGCGCCGATGATCCGCCGGCGCTGCTCGATGTACGGATCGTCGGGCAGGGCAGGCGTTGCCTGGTGTGAGGATTTCGACGGGGCGGCAAGCGGCGGAATCTTGCCGCGCGCGATCAGTGTTCCAATCGCCTCGCCGGTCGCGAGGCCGGCCGGGTCGAGTGGGCCGATGACCCGCCGGCGAACGTCGCCGGGGGTCGGTGTTGGCGGGAAGGTCGTTTCTTTTGCACCGTGGGCCGCCATTGATCGCCTAACGCTCGTTGATCAAATTATTAACGAGGCCAGCTTCGGGGGCTCAGGCTTCGGAAGTGATTACGGCGGCAGCCGCAAATCGCATCAAAAGCCAGATGGTCAAGGAACGTGGGCGAGTCCCGGCGAACATCGTTCGCCGGCGTCGGGGCGTGGCGATGTCCGCCACGTCAGATGACCGTGCAATGGTCTCGCTAAGCGGGATCGGCGAGTCGTCCGGCGGCCCATTCGGCGATCAATGCCCCGGCGATGGCGCCCCGGCGCGGTGCCGAAATGTCGGGGTGCGTTCCCCCCAGGATCGCCTGCACATCGCTGCGGGTGACCCAGCGCGCATCGACCAGTTCGAGCGGGTCGATCGAGATCGCTTCGTCGAGGGCGACGCCAATGCAGCCGAACATCAGCGACATCGGGAACGGCCAGGGTTGCGAGGCGACATAGCCGACAGCGGCGACCCGGATGCTGGCTTCCTCGAGCGTTTCGCGCCGAACGGCGGCTTCGATCGTCTCGCCTGGCTCGACGAAGCCGGCGAGCAGCGAATACATGCGATCGGGCCAGCTCGCGCCGCGCCCGAGCAGCAACTTGTCGCCGCGCGTGATGGCCATGATCACCACCGGGTCGGTGCGCGGAAAATGCGAGGTGCCGCAGGCCGGGCACTTGCGCTGCCAGCCGGAGAGTTCGACGACGCTGGGCGCACCGCAGTTGCTGCAGAAGCGGTGCGTGCCATGCCAGCCGATTAGCGCCCGCGCCGTGGCGACACATTCGCCCTCGAGCACCGAGAGGGTCGGCATGAGACCGCGGATTTCCTCGAAATGGGCATCGGCAAATCCCGGATGGACCTGATGGCTCGCATCGGTGAACTGGCCGACGCTCGCCGCGTCCTCATGCGGCTGCCACAGCGCGAGGTCGGCCGCGAAGCGCGGGCCGCCGGGCGTGATGCCCAGGAACAGCGGCGCCTCGCGAGTGTCGCCGAATGCCGGGTGATCGAGCGCGACCAGCACTGGGCGGGCCCCGCCGTCGACCAGCAATTTGCCGTGCCAGAACACGTAGGTCAGGGCCGCCGCATCTCGCTGCGCTGAATCACTCGCGCGAAGCTGCGCGGCCCGGTCGAGCCCGCCGGGCTGAAATGCAAATGTGCCGTCCAATACCGCCACCTGTTTGTCGTATGCCCGTCGATCGGGCAGGTCCCATGACGGCAGCTTATCTCAGCTTTGCCACGATCCCCGACGAAAAATCGATAACCAGGCCTGGGGATTTCGGCGGTCGGTCGCCGCCGGCCCGGGCGAGTTGCCGTCCCTCTTAACCTTGCTGGTTAAGCTGAATGACGGTCGGCGCTGGCGCCCCAGAAGCGCAGCCTCTATCGAACCGTTGCTGCCAGCTGAAAAGCGGCGGCGCAAGGCAGGCAGCGGGTTCCGCCGCAACGTACCCGCTGCCTCGTCTTGGCGCCCAATGGCAGAAGCCCCACCGCAGCGTCAGCCCGCTGCGAGCCGCTTTGGTGGCTCCGCCAGGCGCGTCGCGAACTCCTCCGTCGGCATCGGGCGGCCGAAATGGAAGCCCTGGGCCAGCTCGCACCCTGCAATATCCAGCATCCACGCCTGATCCGGCGTCTCGACGCCTTCGGCGATGATGCGCTTGCCCAGTGTCAGCCCGAGCGCCACGATCGTGCGAACGATCGCCGCTGCCTCGGCGTCCATCGGCAGCCGTTTGACGAAGCTCTGGTCGATCTTCATCTTGTCGACCGGCAACCGTCCTAGATAGCTCAGCGACGAATAGCCGGTACCGAAGTCGTCCAGCGCCACGCTGACGCCCATCGCCCGGATCTGGGTCAGTCGTTCGACGATCGAGGCGAAATTCTTGACGAAGATCCCTTCGGTGATTTCGATCTCGAGCCGTTCGGCCGG
>JANXSI010000202.1 GCA_025352765.1 Devosia sp.
CTTTTACGCCCCTACTGCAACAGAAGGGTGAACAGCCCTGACCTATTGTGTATTTGCTTCAAGCGCTTGCCTGATCGCCGATGCGGGCAAGGCTCTCTGGTTTTCCGATCAGCACCATCACTTCGAAGATGCCGGGCGAGATCGTCCGGCCGGTGAGGGCGGCCCGCAGCGGCTGCGCCACCTTGCCCAGCTTCAGGCCCTTTTGCTCGGCGAACTCGCGCATGGCGGCATCGATGGCCGTGACCGACCAGTCGGGCAGCGCTTCTAGAACGGCCTTCGCGCCGCCCAGCATGGCGCGCGCATCTGCCGTCAACTGCTCGGCGGCGGCACTTTCGACCGTGATCGGACGCACCGCGTAGATGAATTGGGCCAGGTCAATCAGCTCGAGCACCGTCTTGGCGCGCGGCTGGAGTTCTGGCAGCGACGAGAGGACGGTCGCCTTGTTGGCGAGGAGGCCAGCATGGTCGACGTCGCGGCCGATCTCCTTGGCCGTGTCCACCATCACTTCGTAGAGATACTCCGGCTTACTCTCGCGGATGTAGTGGCCGTTGACGTTCTCGAGCTTGACGAAATCGAAGCGCGCCGCGCCCTTGTTGAGGCCCTCGAGCGAGAACCAGTCGATCATCTGCTGCACCGAAAACAGCTCGTCGTCGCCGTGCGACCAGCCGAGCCGCGCCAGGTAGTTGATCATCGCCTCTGGCAGATAGCCCAACTGGCGGTAAGCACCGACGCCCAGCGCACCGTGGCGCTTGCTGAGCTTGGCCCCATCGGGCCCATGGATCAGCGGGATGTGCGCCATCTCCGGCACGTCCCAGCCCATGCCGTTGTAGATGACGATCTGCCGGGCGGCGTTGGTCAGGTGGTCGTCGCCCCGGATGATGTGGGTGACGTCCATGTCGTGGTCGTCGACCACCACCGCCAGCATGTAGGTCGGGGTACCGTCCGAGCGCAGGATGATGAAGTCGTCGAGGTTCTCGGCCTTGAACACGACCTTGCCCTGGACGTGATCGTTGACGACGATCTCGCCGGTCTGCGGGGCCTTGACGCGGATCACCGGGGCGACGCCCTTGGGGGCCTCGGACGGATCGCGGTCGCGCCACATGCCGTTGTAGCGCGGTGGCTTGCCGGCGGCGCGGGCTTCTTCGCGCATCTGCGCCAGCTCGTCCTGCGAGCAATAGCAGTAGTACGCCTCGCCGCGGCGAAGCAGCTCATTGGCAATCTCGGCGTGCCGGGCGGCGCGCGCAAACTGCAGGGTCGGCTCGCCATCCCACTCGAGGCCGAGCCAGGTCAGCCCGTCATAGATCGCCTGAACCGCCGGTTCCGTCGAGCGTTCGCGGTCGGTGTCCTCGATGCGCAGCAGGAATTTTCCCCCGTTGTGGCGGGCATAGGCCCACGAGAACAGCGCCGTACGGGCGCTGCCGATGTGGAGGTATCCGGTCGGCGAGGGAGCAAAACGAGTTACGACGGGCTTGGGCATTGAGGTCCTTGGCACTGTAGGCGGGCCGTGTGTAGCATGGCCCGTGGGGATCGCAAGGGCAGGGGGCTCAATGGCGGAGACCCTCGAAACCGGGGAAATTCTCGCGCCCGTCCGCCCGCCGCGGCCCGCACCCAGTGTTGCTTTGCCCGCTTATCTGGCGCCGCCGGCACCGCGGTTCAATGGCCTCCTGCGCAGCGCCGCAATGGCCCTCGACGAGCGCCGGCTGTTCTTGCTGATGCCGTTCGCGATGATCGCCGGCCTCATCGTTTCGATCGAACTGTCCAGTGCGCCGCACCCCGCGGCCCTCGCGGTGGGTGCCGGCATCATCGGGTTGGTCCTTGCCGTGTCACGCCGCTTCCTCGCGTGGTTCCGTCTTGCCGCCCTCGCTGCGGCGTTCTGGGCGGGGCTCTGCCTTCTGCCGCTCAACGGGGCGCTCTGGGGTACATCGATGCTCGCCCGGCCCGTGTTTGGCACCTACACGGCCACGGTCGACGAGATCATTGCCGAAACGCCCGAGGAAAAGCGCGTCGTCCTGTCGGCGATCACGCCGACCGGCGACAGCCGGCCCGTGCCGATGCGGCGGGCCCGGGTGCTGATCAAGGCCGGACCGGACCTTTCGCCCGGCGACGTCGTCTCTGGACCGTTCCGCTTCGCTCCCGTCCCCGGGCCGATCTATCCCGGAGGGTTTGACACGCAGTTCCATGGCTATTTCGACGGCATCGGGGCCTATGGCAACTCGACGCGCCCGCCGATGATCGTCAGCTCGGGCAACACGGCCGCTCCCGCGCATGTCATCGACGCGATCCGGCGTGGCATCGCCGACCGCATCGACGCCGTGCTGCCGCAGCCTTCGGCGGGCATCGCCCGCGCCATCGTCAACGGCGACCAGAGCGCCGTCACCGAGGAGGCGCGCGCCACGATGGCGACCGCCGGCATCGCCCATGTGCTGTCGGTCTCGGGGTTGCACCTGACCATCGTCGCAGGTGGGGTGTTCTGGGTGCTGCGGCTGCTCTTCGCGGTATCCGAGGGCATCGCCCCGCGGGTTTCGGTCAAGCGCGTCGCCGCGGTTTTCGGCATGGCGTCCGCGCTGCTGTATTTCGCCGTCGCCGGGTCGGCCGCCAATGTGGCGGCCTTCCGCTCGACGCTGATGATCCTCCTAGTGTTCGGTGCCGTGCTGTTCGGCCGCCGTGCCCTCACCATGCGGAACGTCGCCATCGCGGGCGTCATCGTCATCGCGACCGATCCAGCGAGCTTGTTTCGACCGAGTTTCCAGCTGTCCTTCGCGGCCGTAGTGGCCCTCGTCGGGGCGTATGAGAACCTCCGCGACAGTTCCGGCCGGGACGCCGGCCCGATGGTCCACGCGCTCGGCTATCTCAAGGGCATCGGGGTGACGAGCGTCGTGGCCGGTCTGGCAACCCTGCTGTTTTCGATCCACCACTTCCAGCAGACGTCGCCGCTCGTCGGCTTCGTCATGATGCCCGCGGCAGTGATCGCGGTCCTGTTAATGCCGTTCGGCGTCGAGGGCCCGATGCTGCGCGTCATGGGCTGGTCGGTCGACCGCATGCTCGATCTGGCCGGCATCGTCGCCGGGTGGAGCACGCATCTGCGCGAAGCGCCGCTGCTGACGCCGCTGGCCCTGGTGATCGGCTTCGGTGCGCTGGCGTGGTTCGCCTTCTTCAGGGACCGCTGGCGGTTGCTCGGTCCGGCGCTCGCCGTCCCGCTGGTGGTCCTCTTGAGTGTCGATCGTCCGCCCGACGTACTGATCGCCGATACCACGCGCGCTCTGTTGGTCCGCGGATCCGCCGGTCTCGAGCAGGTCGACGGCAAGGGCCAGAGTTTTGGCCTCAATGTCTGGCGCGAGACCTATGCCGATTCCATCGCGTCGCCAGCCGCCGTCAATTGCGACACGGTCGCCTGCATCGGTCAAAGCAGCGCCGGCTTCAGCTACGCCATCGTCACGGATCCGGCCGGTTTCGCCGACGAATGCGGGCGCGCAGATCTGGTCGTCGCGCGGGGCCGAGCACCGGACTGGTGCGGCTCCAGGGCGGTCATCGACAGCGACCACCTCGCAGCGCATGGCGTGCAGTGGCCGCGTTGGAATCCTGGCTCGAAGACGTTCGAGGTTCGCCCCGCAATCGGCAATCTCGACCGGCCCTGGCGGATTGCCCGCTAGAGCTTGATGAGGTTTTCAGGCTGACCCGGCGCATCCACGCGGATCGAGAAGACTCCACCCGCCAACGGCTCCTTGGCCAGTTGCTCGGCCGTAAGGTTCTCCCGCGCCGTTGCGATGTAGAGCGTCTTGAGGTCGCTGCCGCCGAAGGCGGGGCAGGAGGGTTGCGAGACCGGCACATGGACCACTCGGTCGATGCTGCCGTCGGGCGCGTACCGGACCACCCGGCTGCCGCCCCACTGCGCGTTCCAGAGGAAGCCTTCGCTGTCGACCACCGCGCCATCGGGACCGCCGGGCCCCTGGACTTTCACGAAATCCTGCCATTCACCGACCGGCAGGCCGGTGTCGCGATCGATGGCAACCTTGCGGATCAGGTTGGTCATCGTGTCGGCAAAGTAGGCCGTGCGGCCATCGGGCGAAAAACAGGTGGCGTTGGGGATGTACAGGCCGCTCAGCAAGTTCGTGACCTCGCCGCCGCGCACCTGGTAGAGCGCGCCGCTCGCCGTCGATCCCGGGTTGCTCAGCGACATCGTTCCGATCCAGAAGCCGCCCGCCGGATCGATCCGGCCGTCGTTGGAGCGGTTGCCCGGCTTGTCCGTTTCGAGCGGCGTCAGGATTTCTCGCGTATCGGTCGAGAGTTCGAGCCGGTAGATGCCCGCCGCCGAGGCGATGGCGAGGTTGTCGGCGTCGATGACACCGGCGGCGGTTACGGCCGTGTCGAAGGTGAAGCGGTCGACCATGATGCCGCCGGCGGTCGCCGAGAACAGCGTCTTGTTCAGAATATCGAACCAGAACAGCCGTTCCTGCAGCGGATGCCAGAAGATCCCCTCACCCAGTTCACAGCGGCTGTCGATGAAAAGCTCGGCAGTATCGGTCATTTCTGCAATCCCTGATCATAGGCCGCAACGGCCTTGCGGGCCCGCTCGCCGA
>JANXSI010000257.1 GCA_025352765.1 Devosia sp.
GTCCTCGGCCTGTTCTTCATGCTGATCGCCGGCGCGACCGACTCGCTCTACGCGCTGCTCGGCGGCCGGGCGCGGGGACTGCTCTCGGCCTCGCGCGTCAAGCTGGTGAGCCGGGTGTCGGGCGCGATCCTGATGGCGGGCGGGGTCTGGCTGGCGCTGGTCCGCAAGGCCTGAGCGGGCGTCTGGAAACGCCGATGTTTCCGCTTTCGCCGCCCGGTGGGGCTCGCTAGAGGAAGGGCCCGCCTGCCCGAGTGCCCCCGTGATCATCCACTTTCCCGACCTCGCGACCCTGATTCCGTACACGATCGCCGCCATCGTCGTCGTCATCGTGCCGGGCGTCACCATTTCGACGGTGGTGAGCACGGCGCTGGCGCGCGGGCTCGGCGGGGCCCTTTGGTTCGAACTGGGGGCGGCGCTGGCGCGGCTCACCATGGTGGTGCTGGTGGCGGTGGCGCTGCAGCTGGTGACCGGGGTCGTGTCGGCGCTGTTCGATATCATCAAGTACCTGGGCGCCGCCTATCTGCTCTATCTGGGCATCCGCTACCTGACGTCGCGTACCGGCATTCAGCTGACGGCGGACGGGCCGGTGCGCTCAGGCTGGCGCCAGGCGGCCGCGGGCTTTCTGACGCTGTGGGGCAACCCCAAGGCGCTGCTGTTCTTCGGGGCGTTCCTGCCGCAATTCGTCGATCCGCGCTTTCTCGCCTGGCCGCAGGTGATCATTCTGGGGCTGATCGAGATCGTTGCCGCGGCACTCGCCGACAGCGCCTATACGGCGCTGGCGCTGGGCGCGCGGAGCGTGCTCGCCGGCAGCGGGCTGGTGTGGGTCAATCGCGTCGCCGGAGTGATCCTGATCGGTGCTTCGATCTGGCTGGCGATGCTGACGCGGGGCTAGCCGCCGGGCTTGGCATAATGCGGCGGCGGCTGCGGTTTTTGCGTCAGATGGACGATCGTGGGGATCAGGCGCGGGGCGACGAACACGGCGCCGAGGTAGCCGAGCGCTCCGACGGTGCCGCCGACCGCGATGATGATGAGGGCGCGTTTGAGCGACGACGGCTCTGTCGGACCGGCCAGCCGGCCGTTCTCGCGCAAATCGCGTACCGTCTCGCGACCCGACATCAGTGAGCTCCACGTTCCGTGGCGCATGATGCGCCAAGGGGCTGAAGCCTTGCTTAAGACGCGCCGGGAAAGGCTTGCGACCATGCGCCGAGCGCACGGCTTGCGCCCCGTGGCGTGCCGTGACAGAACCCGGGCCATTCCGCAAACAAGGTGAGGGGGCGGCAGATGACACGGCTCGTTGGGTTCTATCCCGGCTCGTTCGATCCGCTGACCAACGGGCACCTCGATGTCATCGAGCGGGCCTGCAAGATCGTCGATACGCTGGTGGTGGCGGTGGGCGTCAATCCTTCAAAGAAGCCGCTGTTTTCGCATGCGGATCGAATCGAGCTGCTGCGCCAGACGCTGGAACCCGTCGGCGAGCGCACTGCGACCGAATTCAAGATCGTTGAATTCACCGGGCTGATGGTGAACGCGGCGCGCGCCAATGGCGCCAAGCTCATCATCCGCGGGCTGCGCGACACCACCGACTACAATTTCGAGATGCAGATGGTGGGCATGAATGCCCAGATGGCGCCGGAGTTGCAGACGGTGTTCCTGCCGTCGTCTCCCTATGTCCGCCACATCTCGGCCACGCTGGTGCGCGAGATCGCACAGCTCGGCGGCGACATTTCCGCCTTCGTTCCCCTCAATGTCCTCAAGGCTTTGAAGTCAGTATGACCAATCTGTTCAAGCGCGCCACGGCCGTCCTCGGCCTCCTGGCGATGTTCGCAGCCGCCGTTTTCGGCTCGGTGCTTCCGGCCGCCGCGGCGGGCACCCCGCATCTGATGCTGACCCTCAAGGACGGCGTCGTCGATATCCAGCTGATGCCCGAGATCGCGCCGTTGCACGTGGCGCGGATCGTCGAGCTCACCAACAAGGGCTTCTACAACGGCCTGACCTTCCACCGCGTGATCGACGGCTTCATGGCCCAGACAGGCGACCCGACCGGCACGGGCGCCGGCGGTTCCGACCTGCCCGACGTCAAGGCCGAGTTCTCGCCGACGCACTATGATCGCGGCACGGTCGACGCGGCGCGCGCCAACGATCCCGATACCTTCAACTCGCAATTCTTCATCACCTTCGCCGATGCCGGCTTCCTCGATGGGCAGTACACGGTGTTCGGCAAGGTGGTGGGCGGCATGGACGTCGTCGACAAGATCAAGAAGGGCGATCCGCAATCGGGCTCGATGAGCGATCCCGACAAGATCATTTCCGCAAAGATCGAAGACAAGTAAGAGGAGCCAGCCTTGGCCGACTACAAAGACCCCGAAAACACGCTGCTGATCGAAACCACCAAGGGACCGGTGGTCATCGAGATGCGTCCGGACCTCGCGCCCAACCACGTCGCCCACATCAAGAAGCTGGCGCGCGAAGGCTTTTACGACGGCATCGTCTTTCACCGCGTGATCGAGGGCTTCATGGCGCAGACCGGCGATCCGACCGGCACCGGCACGGGTTCGTCGAAGTACCCGAACCTGAAGCAGGAATTCAACGCCGAGCCGCACACCCGCGGCACCGCCTCGATGGCCCGCTCGCAGAATCCGGACAGCGCCAACTCGCAGTTCTTCATCGTGTTCGACGATGCCCGCTTCCTCGACAAGCAGTACACGGTGTGGGGCAAGGTCATCTCGGGCATGGAAAACGTCGACAAGATCAAGCGCGGCGAGCCGGTGCGCGATCCCGACAGCATGGTCACCGTCAAGGTTGCCGCCGACGTCAAATGAGGCGTCCGGCTGCTGCATTCCTGGTCGTCGCGGCTCTTGCCCCGACGCCAACCTTTGCCACCGAATGGGTGCATTGCGCCGATGCCGCAGGGGCGGCGAGGTTCGACTATCTCGCCGGTGACGGCGTCGGCGTGCTGGCCATTTCGGCGCTCACCGTGACCGCGGGCCAGAAGGTCTGGGCCAGCGATCCGGCCAATGGCCCGGGCGATCCGGTCAGCGTCGGGCAGGCGTTCGAGGACGCCGACAGCGTTCGCATCGACGCCATGGACAAGGATTTCTACAAGATCGCCGAGTTGCGCCTGTTCAAGGCCAGCGAGGCGGATGCATATGTGAGCGGCGGCACGCTCCGCATCGTCGGTATGGGCGCCTGGACCGTTGCCTGCGAAGGCCCCTGAGGAACCCTATCTTGGTCGAAACCATCATCTGGTCGCTGCTCGCCGTCATCGGCGGCGCGTGCATTGCCATCCAGGCGCCGTTCAACACTTCGCTGGCGCAGGGGCTTGGGCTGCCAGTGGCGGCGGCAGCCTCCTCATTCATTGCCGGCGGCGTCCTGCTGGTCATCATCACGCTGGTGTGGAGCACCTCGACGGGCACCGCGATCCGTTTCTCGCAGCCGGCGCCCTGGCTCTATGTGGTCGGCGGGTGCCTCGGCACGGTCTACGTGGTGTCGGCGATCTTCCTCACGCCCAAGATCGGCACCGCGGCTCTGATGGGACTGGTCGTCACCGGCCAGCTGATCGCCGGCCTCGCCCTCGACAAGGTCGGGTTCATGGGCATCGCCGTGCGTGAACTCTCGGTTGGCCGCATCGCCGGGGCGCTGCTCTTGGTTGTCGGCGCCATCATGATCCGGACGCTCTAGGTGCGGGTCGACCTGTTCGATTTCGAGCTGCCCGAAGAGCGCATCGCGCTGTACCCGGCCGAGCCGCGCGACAGCGCCCGCATGTTGGTGGTGCGCCCCGGTGAGACGCTCGCCGACCGGCATGTCACGGACCTGCTGACGATCCTCCGCGCCGGCGACGTGCTGGTGGTCAACGATACGAAGGTGCTGCCGGCCGAACTCAAGGGCACGCGTATCCGCGGCGACAACCGCGCCTCGGTGTCGTTCAACCTCCACAAGCGGGTCGATGCCAAAACCTGGCGGGCCTTTGCCCGGCCTGCCAAGCGCCTGCATCTGCTCGACCGGCTGGAGCTGGGCGACGACGGCTCGCTCGGCGCGAT
>JANXSI010000264.1 GCA_025352765.1 Devosia sp.
TCACCCGAATAGCCGCCGCAGGCTCCGCAATGCAGCGCGCTTGCGTGGGCATTGTTGGTGACACTTGCGCCGTGCCCGACAATCATGACAAGCCGCGCGAAACGCGTCGTCAAGGACATCGCCCGCAGAACCGCCTCGGCGGTTGTTGTCCGCGCCTGCAGGTCCAAGGTCGGCTCGAGGAGGCGCGGCTCAGGCTCGTCTGGCCGCGGCCCGCGACCACGCCCCAGGCTGTCGCTGAGGAGCTTCCACACATAGAGCGGGCCTGTCGCCTCGACGAAGGCGAAGGACGATACGGCTGCGAGCTTGAACCGGCCCCAGGCGCGCGTCGCGCGAGCCGTGATCCTCGCTCGTTGCTCGCTCACGGCAAGGTCGGCTCCCCCTGCGAAGGATCTGAGCGCGGGGGTGAGCAGCACTGGGAGTCGGAGCTCCTCGACGTCGGATGCAAAGCGCCGATGCGCTATTGTCAGGCCGAAAAAACCGGCAAATCCGAGCGTCTGGATTTGCGGATGCACGCTCTCAAGCGCGCGGCGAAAAACTTCGGAGCGAACGTCGATACAGAAGGCCGCCTGCAGCAGGGGGCCATCGCGTTTCGGTCCCGCCGCGGGGCTCGCGAGCATCGAAGCGAGCGCCCGCTGAGCCGAGCGTTCGGCCGCGTCCTGGAGGATCGAATCGGTCAAGACATCACGGGTCGGCTCGACGCGGGCGGCATGTGCGTCGCGTACATCGGCCCACTTCTCATCGACTTGCGGTCCATAGCGGAGGAAGAGGGCCTCCTCCCAGAGCAGTCGGATCGCCAGAAAGTCGGTGACTGTCGCATCGGTCTCGCCGGCGAGTTCGGCCTGCCACAGCTTGTAGCGCGCCAGTTGGGCCCAGCCCCCCAGCGTCATCAGCATCTGATGGAAATATGTCTCCAATGCAGCTTCGCCGATGCCAAGCCGGTGCACGACGCGGGCGATGGCGGACATGGCGGACTCGGGGGCTTCGGCCACATGCAGAGCAAATCCCGCCAGCCCCGCTATTTCCGGCGTCAAATCGTGGGTCGCCACGGCCCGCCAGGCCGCGTAGGCGGTCTTGCCCCGTGAGGCGGTCCAAAGCGCCTGACCTTCATCGAAATAGCCAGCCGCCCAAGCGCCGAAACGCTCGCCGATCAGCCCCGGCCAGTCGATGCGCGAAACGTCCGCTGCGAGATCAGCGATCGAGGGAAGGGCAACGGGCTTTGGCAGGTTCGCCGCGGTGGCGGACTTTAGCGCTGACACGTTTGCCGGCCGCAGGCGCGTGGGCGCGCAAGCCCAGGCATCCTGCAAGTCCGCATCCGTGATGATCCCTGCCGAAATCTTCTGGTGATACCAGCGCCTGGGCATGGTGATCCCGACACCAGCAACACGCGCGAGCCGGGCGGCCGCTGTTGCGAGGTCTTCCCCTGCCTGTCCGAGAAAGGGATTGACGGCGACACTCGAAGCCAGAGGCCAGAGGGGAGGGATGGCCCGGGCGGCGCGCGCCACGGCCGTCTCGACATGTGAGCTGGCCGGCGATGGCGAAAACGAGTGCGACATTGTCAAAGCTCCGGAGTCGTCTGGGGGCGTGGCGAGGTGGACCACCCACCGACAAGACGATCGAACACGGCGTTGGCGTAAAAGCCGTTGGCGAGGTGCACCCGCAGCCCCGCAGCCGCTGGGTGATAGGCCCACAGCGGGAACATCGCCTGCACGATGGCGACGAGGCCAAAGCTGATGACTGCGAGGACGATGAGCCCCCACTCGAGTGGCCCGGGCGCTGGCGTCGAGGGCAGAATGCCGGCGGTAAGCACTGTCGCTGCCATCTGCAGCGCAAAGTAGGCAACAGACGTCGCCACCGCATAGAGCGCCGTGCGTCGGGTAAGCGACCTTGGCGCCGCGTCGGCGAACCCTTGGGCCAGCATGTAGGCGACGCCGAAGATCAGGATGGCGCCCAGCGCGATGGCCTGGGGCGATTTGTGCGTCAGGCCGAAGCCGAGCCCGACGAGGACGTAGATGACGAGCGCGCCGAGGAAAGCCCTTCCGACAGCGCCGGCGTTGGGGACTGCGACGGGCCCCGGCCTCCGGCCCGCGGCGACTCTTTCGACGGCGCCGCCCGAGGCAAGGAACGAATGGGCCTTGTAAAGCGAGTGTGCCAGCACGTGCAGCAGGGCGAGCGGAAAGAGCGCCAGCCCGCACTGCAGGATCATGAACCCCATCTGGGCGACTGTTGACCAGGCGAGCGAGGTCTTCACTGCCGGCTGGGTCAGCATTACGAGGCTGGCGAACAGTGCTGTGAAGCCTCCGATCATGACGAGGACCGCCAGAACGCCCGGGGCGAGGAGCATCACATCGGCGAAGCGGATCAGCAGGAACCCACCGGCATTGATCACGCCGGCATGCAGCAGAGCCGATACTGGGGTAGGGGTTTCCATCACTTCGGTCAGCCAGCCTTGGGTCGGAAATTGGGCTGACTTGAGGACCGCGGCGACCGCCAGCAAGCTGGCTGCCGCGACTGCGAAACTCCCGCCCGCCCCGGCCCGGGCGCCGTCCAGGATTTGGCCCATATCCAGTGTTCCGTAAGCTGCGGCAAGCAGACACGCGGCGCCCACAACCGCAGCGTCTCCAAGACGCGCGGTGATGAATTTCTTGCGCGCAGCCCGCACGGCGGCGACCCGATCCGGGTAGAACAGCAGCAGCCTGTGCAGAAAGGTGCTGGTCGTGATCCAGGCCACGACCAGCACAAGGAGATTGCCCGCGCTGACCAGCAGCAGCACCGAGGCAAGCGTCAAGCAGAGCCAGCCGGAAAACGCGCCCTGGCGGGGCTCGCCATCGAGGTAGGTTCCAGCATAGCGCACCACGACCCAGCCGATGAAGGTCACCAGAAGCAGCATCGCCGCACTGAGGGCGTCGAGCCGGACGGACAGTCCGAGACCCTGCAGCCCGATCACTGGACTGGCACCGGATCCGAACGCCGCGAGCGCGGCAGCTGAAACGATGGCCGCGGCAAGCGCCGCCAGCGCTGCCGCTTCTGCAACAGCTGCGAGATGCTTGGGTCTGACCCCTTCGTTGATGAAGCCCGCGGCCGCGCCGATGAGCAGCGGCAGCGGCACCAGCATGGGCAACAAATGGATCAGCATGCAATTTCCTCCAGGCGTCGTGGCTCGAGCAGAAGATAGCCACCGTCCTTGGGCAGGAAAAATTCATTGTTTCGAAGATCTCGTTCGGTTTAATAGAACGAAATGGGCAGCCTGAATTTCAATCATCTTCGCTATTTCTGGGTGGTCGCGCACGAGGGGAGCCTGACACGCGCTGCCGCGCGCCTGAACCTGTCGCAATCCGCTGTCTCGGTGCAGCTTCAAAAGCTCGAACGTCAGATGGGGCACCAATTGTTTGACCGTATCGGCAACCGCCTTGTGTTGACCGAGGCTGGGCGCATCGCGCTGGACTACGCTGACACGGTTTTTGTAGCCGGCGACGAGCTGATGAGCACCCTGGATGGCGGACCCTTGGCGAGCCGTCAGGTCCTGCGGGTTGGCGCCCTGACGACCCTTTCGCGCAATTTCCAGTTGGAGTTCTTGCGGCCTCTGGTCGGCCGCGCGGACGTGGAGTTGGTTGTTCGCTCCGGCACGATGCGAGACTTGCTGGCTCAACTCGAGGCGCATGCGATCGATGTGATTCTCGCCAACAGTGCCGCCAAGCGGGACGCTCGAACACCTTTTCGCAACCAGCTCCTCAATCAGCAACCGGTCAGTCTCGTCGGACGGAGGCGACCGTCTAGAACGAAATTCAAGTTTCCCGACGACCTTCGCACTGAGCCGGTCCTGCTTCCAAGTCTCGACAGCGACATCCGCGTCGCCTTCGACCACATGCTGGACCTTGCGGGCATTCGCCCCATCATCCTCGCTGAGGTGGACGATATGGCAATGCTGCGGCTACTGGCGCGCGAACGGGAAGGTGCAACCCTCGTGCCTCCGATTGTCGTGCGAGACGAACTGGAAAGTGGTGTGCTTGTCGAGTATTGCCGGATTCCTCAGCTCACCGAAAGCTTCTATGCAATTACCCAAAGTCGTCGGTTTCCCAATAGGCTTCTCGGCGATCTGCTGGCTCGATACAAAGCGGTTTGACCGTCCTTAACGCCTGAAGGCTTGGGTAGCATCTGCCGTGACCAATTCGGATCCGTCGACCTAGGCGAACTATTAGGGTATCGAGGGGTGACCACTTCTCCGCCGTGGCGATCTTGAGGCGGTCGTCCTCTTTGACAACGATCAACGAGAATCCGAAGCGCTTCCTACGTCCTGCCAACGACCGGATCTTCGGTTCTCCCGCCGCGCAACGTCATGTTTCAACCGGCGCTGGTGGTCGGTGACAGCTTCGCTCCGTCGAGGGACTGGAGATGGTCGCCACGCGGCCCATGCTCTGCAAGGAGTCTGGCCGCGACTGGGGCGAGCGTCATCGATGGCAACAGTCGCAGCGTTGAAAGCTGATGCCGGGGGCGGCGGCCTGCACATGCGTCTCTTTCGCGAACCTAACGAGAACCCCGAGGGTCCGTGGGATTTTCTGCCGGCAACGGTCCGATGGCAGCGGCGGCTTTTTCGGCTTTCGGTCTCCTTGCCCCAAAATCGCCTCTTGCCTCCAAAGGCGCGGTTCTGTAGGGCATCGACAGTCGGGGTGTAGCGCAGCCTGGTAGCGCATTTGTCTGGGGGACAAAGGGTCGCAGGTTCAAATCCTGTCACTCCGACCATTCTTCTTCCTCCGCTGGAGCGGCGTGATGCGGGTGCGGGCCGTGATTGTCGCTATCGCGATGGCGTCGGGTCCGG
>JANXSI010000312.1 GCA_025352765.1 Devosia sp.
TGCGGTGCTTGTCAACGTTCCAAGACTTTGTCAGACATATGTCATTGGCCAGCACGACGGGAATGACTGGCTTTCATCCAAGGAGAGGGACTCATGAACGCGCTGCTTAAGATAGCCGGTGCGGTAGTGCTGGCTGCGGGATTGTCCGCACCAGTCGTTGCCCATGCCCAGAGTACGGTGACCGCCCCAGGCGGCACGACCAGCGGCACGTATATGGACTACATGAAGACGGTCTATGACCGCGCAGGTGCGCCGGAACTGACGTCGCTGCCGCTGACCGAGTTCGACAGCGAATACAAGCTCAACCCCATGGGGGCCGCGAGCTGGACCCAGTCGGCCGATGGCCTCACCTGGACGTTCAAGCTGCAGCCGGGCCTGGTGTGGAGCGATGGCGTACCGCTGACGGCGGGCGACTACGTGTTCGCGCTGCAGCGCGCCGCGCAGGAAGGCTACGACTTCAACTGGTACTGGTCGTTTGCCGGCGGCATCAAGGGCTGGTCTGATGTGACCGACAAGAAGGCCGATCCTTCGACCTTGGGCATCAAGGCGATCGACGACACGACGCTCGAAGTCACCACCGATGCGCCGAAGTCCTATTTCCCGGGCGTTGCCAGCCTCTGGTACCCGGTTCCCAAGCACGTCGTCGACAAGCTCGGCGATGACTACGCGCTCAACGTCGACACGCTCGTCGCGTCGGGCCCGTTCATGGTCAAAACCTGGGAAAAATCGAACAACACGATGACCCTGGTGAAGAGCCCCACCTACAAGGGCCCGTGGCCGGCGCAGATCGATACGCTGGTGATGGACACCCAAATCGGGCCCCCGGAAGTGGGTTTCCCGGCGTTCATGGCCGGTGAAGCCGACTGGACCTCGCTCAACACCGGGCAGGTTCCGGTGGTCAAGGCGCAGTCGCCTGATGCCATCCGCAGCAACGCGGTGTTCGCGGTCTACTATCTCGCCTTCGACGTCGAGAAGGCGCCCTTCGACAATGTCGACGTGCGCAAGGCCTTCCAGGCGGCGATCAACCGCGACGAACTGACCTCGACCGTGCTCAAGGACGTCGCCGTCCCGGCCAAGTCGATCCTTGCCCCGTCCTACCCGGGCTATCAGCAGAAAGTCGCCGATCTCGCCAAGTTCGACCCCGCGGCTGCAAAGGCGGCACTCGCCAAGGCCGGCTACCCGGACGGCAAGGGCTTCCCGCCGATCGAGATCTGGTATCGCGAACAGGGCGGCTACAACGCTGCGATCGCGGCGCCGATGCTGCAGTACCTGCAGGCGCAGTTCAAATCGGTGCTCGGCATCGACATGGCCATCAAGTCGATGCCCACCAAGGACTGGTCGCAGGCGCTCAAGGACCGCAGCAACAATCTGTTCCTCGCGCCCTACGAGTACGACTATCTCGATCCCTCGAACTTCTACGATCTGTTCAAGTCCGGCGGCCGTCACCACTTCGCCTATCCGGACTACGACAAGCTGGTGAATGCCGGCGACGCCGAGGCCGATTGGGACAAGCGTCTCGACGACTATGCCAAGGCCGAGCAGGTCATCATCGACAACGCGCCGATGGTGCCGCTGGTCCACCCGGTGACGATCGCCGCCGTCAGCGACAAGCTCAAGGGCGAGGGCGTCACGCCCAACAGCAAGGGCTTCACGCCGCTCGATCGCCTGGCCGGGTACCTCTACACCCACATCACCAAGCAGTAAGCTTCACGGCGGGCGCCCAAGGGTGCCCGCCTCCTTTCTCCTAGAGGCACAAGACCGAATGCGACTGGTCGAGATCGACGACCTCCATGTGAGTTTCGGCCAGCACGAGGGGACGGTCCAGGCGGTTCGGGGCGTGAGCTTCGACCTGCAATCGGGCGAGAGCCTCGGCATCGTCGGCGAATCCGGCTCGGGCAAATCGGTGACCTGTTCGGCGCTGCTGCGCCTCTTGCGAGAGCCGCCCGCCAGGGTGACGGCCAAGACACTGAAGCTGGGCGACCAGGACATGCTGACGGCGAACAGCCGGACGATCTCGAGCCTCAGGGGCCGAGTCGCCGCAATGGTGTTCCAGGACCCCATGACGTCGCTCGATCCGGTCTTCACCATCGGCCACCAGATTGCCGAAACCATTACCTCGCACCGTCAGGTGAGCAAGAGCGCCGCGTTACAGCAGGCGATCCGGCTGTTGCAGCGGGTCGAGATCAAGAATGCCGAGGCGGTGGTCGGGTTCTACCCGCACCAGCTTTCGGGCGGCATGCTACAGCGCGTGATGATCGCGATGGCGCTGTCATGCGAACCGGACGTGCTGATTGCCGACGAGCCGACGACGGCGCTCGACGTCACCATCCAGGCGCAGATCCTGCAACTGATCAAGGACATCCAGACCGAGACCGGCATGGGCCTGATCATGATCACCCATGACCTCGGCGTGATCGCCGAGACGGTCGACCGCGTCGTCGTCATGTACGGCGGCAAGGTGATGGAAACCGGGCCGGTCGGGCCGCTGTTCGAGGCGCCGCTCCACCCCTATACGCGGGCGCTGCTCAACAGCATTCCGGGCCAGACCGCCGGCAAGCAGCGGCTCACCGAAATTCCGGGCAATTCGCCCAATCCGGCCAATCCGCCAAGCGGCTGTCCGTTCCACCCGCGCTGCCCGATGGCGATTGCCGAGTGCGGCAGCACCGTGCCGCCGCTCGAGCGCAAGACCGACGGGCGGCTCGCCGCCTGCATCCGCGTGCCGGCAGAAGCGGTGGCCGCATGACCCCTGCCCTCGAACTCAGGCAGGTGTCGAAGCGCTTCGCGCATCGGGGCGGCGGCGGCGAGCATATCGCGGTCGACCGCGTCGATCTGATTGTGCCGCGCAATCGCGTCGTGGCGCTGGTGGGGGAGTCCGGTTCGGGCAAGACCACGACGGGGCTCCTCGCATTGCGCCTGATTGGGTTGAGCGGCGGGCAGATCCTGCTCGACGGCACCGACATCACCCATCTCAGCCAGAAGGACTTGAAGCCGTTCCGCCGGCAGATGCAGGTGGTGTTCCAGGACAGCTATGCGTCGCTCGATCCGATGATGACGCTGGGCGA
>JANXSI010000386.1 GCA_025352765.1 Devosia sp.
CCGGCTCGGCGCCGACAAGTTCATGATCGACGGCAAGCATGTCGGCACCGGCGGCGGCAACCACGTGGTGGTCGGCGGCGCGACGCCCGGCGACAGCCCGTTCCTCCGCCGGCCGGATCTGCTGAAGAGCCTCGTGCTGCAATGGCAGCACCACCCGTCCCTCTCCTATTTGTTCTCGGGCATGTTCATCGGCCCGACCTCGCAGGCGCCGCGCATCGACGAGGCGCGGCACGACAGCCTCTACGAACTCGAGATGGCGATCGCACAGGTGCCCCGCCCCGGTGAAGGCATTCCGCCGGCGCCCTGGCTGGTCGACCGGCTGTTCCGCAACCTCTTAGTTGACGTCACCGGCAACACCCACCGCTCGGAAATCTGCATCGACAAGCTCTATTCGCCCGACGGCCCGACCGGCCGGCTCGGGCTGGTCGAGTTCCGCGGCTTCGAGATGCCGCCCAATGCGCGCATGAACCTCGCCCAGCAATTGCTGGTGCGGGCCCAGATCGCGCGCTTCTGGACCAACCCGATCGACGGCAAATTCATTCGCTGGGGCAACACGCTGCACGACCGCTTCATGCTGCCGCATTATGTCTGGGCCGACTTCCTCGACGTGCTCGACGATCTGCGCCAGAACGGCTTCAACCTCGACCCCGAATGGTTCGCGGCGCAACACGAGTTCCGCTTCCCGTTCTGCGGCGAGGTCAAGTACGAGGGGATGACGCTGACCCTCAACCAGGCGCTCGAGCCCTGGCATGTGATGGGCGAACAGGGCGCCATCGGCGGCACCGTGCGTTTCGTCGACAGCTCGGTCGAACGGCTGCAGGTGAAGCTCGAGGGCACCAACCCCGAGCGCTACATCGTCACTTGCAACAAGCGGCGCGTGCCCTTGCGCACGACCGAGACCGCCGGCGTCTCCGTTGCCGGCGTGCGCTTCAAGGCCTGGCAGCCGGCGAGCGGCATGCACCCGGCCCTGCCGGTCAATTCGCCGCTGACCTTCGACATCTACGACACCTGGACCGGCCGCTCGATCGGCGGCTGCGTCTATCACAGCGCCCATCCCGGCGGCCGCAACTACGAGACCTTCCCGGTCAACGGCAACGAGGCCGAGGCGCGGCGGCTGTCGCGTTTCATCGACAGCGGCCACACCCCCGGCAATTTCGCGCCGCCGACCGACGAGGCGACCGCCGATTTCCCGCTGACGCTGGATTTGAGGAGGCTGGTGTAGGATCGCGCAGAGAAATACGCCGGTAGGGTCCTAATTGGCTGGGGTGTTTGACCGATTGGTCCAAAATCCCCTTTCGGAAACCCGGTATAATCGGTAGCGCTATCGTCGATGGACAAGAGGACTCAGCGTCAGACCCCGAAAAAGCCCAGCGGACCTGGGCTTTTGGCCAGCTATCGGCTTCTGCCGGGGATTCCCGACGAAATGATCGATCCGGCCGGCAATGTCCGGCCCGGCTGGGCGCAACTGCTGGCCGGCTTCGATGACCTAGGCCCAGAGGGCCTGACAGCCCGGTTCGAGCGCGCCGACCAGTATCTGCGCGACGCCGGCGTATTCTACCGGAAATATGACGGCGCAGCGGGCAAGGAACGGGCCTGGCCGCTCGCCCACGTGCCGCTGATCATCGACGAATCCGACTGGGCGCAAATCACCCACGGCCTCGTGCAGCGCGCCGAACTGCTGGAAAAGGTGGTCGCCGACATCTATGGCGACAATCATCTCGTCGCCCGCGGCGTGCTGCCGCCCGAGCTGATCGCGCGCAATCCCGAATTTTTGCGTCCGGTGGTCGGCATCAAGCCGACGAGCGGCCATTACCTCCACTTCTGCGCCTTCGAACTCGGCCGCGGACCGGACGGCGGCTGGTGGGTGCTGGGCGATCGTACCCAGGCCCCCTCGGGCGCCGGTTTTGCGCTCGAAAACCGGGTCGCCACCACCCGTGCGCTCTCCGACATCTACGCCAAGATGCACATCCACCGGCTTGCCGGCTTCTTCCGCGATTTCCGCGATGCGCTGAACGGCGAGGCGCGCAAATATGATGGCCGCGTCGGCATCCTGACGCCCGGCCAGCACAACGAGACCTATTTCGAGCACGCCTACATCGCCCGCTACCTCGGCTTCATGCTGCTCGAGGGCGAGGACCTCTTGGTCGAGAACGGCGAGGTCATGGTCCGCACTGTCTCCGGCCTGAAGCCGGTGAGCGTGCTCTGGCGGCGCATGGACGCGAGCTTCACCGATCCGCTCGAGCTGCGCACCGACAGCCGCATCGGCACGCCGGGCATGACCGAGGCGCTGCGCCAAGGCTCGATCTCGATGGTCAATGCCCTCGGCTCGGGCATTCTCGAAACCCGCGCGCTCTCGGCCTTCATGCCGCAACTGAGCCGGGCCCTCCTCGGCGAGCCGCTGGAGCTTCCCACCATCGCCACCTGGTGGTGCGGGCAGGACCGCGAGCGCAAGCACGTCCTCGATAATTTCGAGCGGATGATGGTCGGTCCGGCCTTTTCGACCACGCTCGCGATCGAAGACCGCGAATCCACCATGCTGGGCTCGACCCTCGAGCCCGGGCAACGCGACGCCCTGCGCAAGCGGCTGGTCAACGAAGGCAACGCCTATGTCGGCCAGGAGCCGGTGACGCTGTCGACCGCCCCGGTCTATGTCGACGGCCGGCTCGAACCGCGGCCGATCACGCTGCGCGTCTACGCGGCGCGCACCGCTCGCGGCTGGACCATCATGCCGGGCGGCTTCGCCCGCGTCGGCTCGAGCCTCGACACCACCGCCATCGCCATGCAGCGCGGCGGCCAGGCCGCCGACGTCTGGGTGGTCAGCTCCAAGCCCGTCGAGCGCATCACTCTGCTGCCGCAGGAAGGCGAAAAGCTCGTCCGCACTTCGGCGGGCAGCCTGCCGAGCCGCGCCGCCGACAATCTGATCTGGCTCGGCCGCTATGCCGAGCGCTGCGAAGCGACGGTGCGCATCCTTCGCGCCTACAATGCGCGCCTCGCCGAAGTGTCCAATCCCGACTTGCCGTTGCTCAAGGACACCCGCACCTACCTCGAAACCATCGACGTCGATGCCGAGCACGCGCTGCCGCCGGGCCTCCTCGGCGCTATCGACAGCGCCGTGCATTCAGCGAGCCAGATCCGCGACCGCTTCTCGCCCGATGGCTGGCTGGCGCTGACCGACCTGCGGAAAACCTCGCGCAATTTTGCCGCCCGCGTGCAGCTGGGCGACGACGCGACGCGTGCCATGACGGTGCTGTTGCGCAAGCTCGCCGGCTTTTCCGGCCTCGTGCACGAAAACATGTACCGCTTTGCCGGCTGGCGTTTCCTCGAGATCGGGCGCCGGCTCGAGCGTGGCATCCAGATCGCCGGCATCACCCGCTGGCTGACCCGCAAGGACGCGCCGGACGGCGCGCTCGACATGCTGCTCGAGATCGGCGACAGCGTCATGACGCATCGCCGCCGCTACAATGTGAGCGCCGGCACCAATTCCTACCTCGACCTGCTGGTGCTCGACCCGCTCAATCCGCGTTCGGTGCTGTTCCAGGTGGCCGAGCTCAAGGAACAGATCGAAAAGCTGCCCGGCGGCATCGAGGACGAACAATTGTCGGCCACCGCGCGCGCCGTGCTTGAGCTCCACACCCAGCTCCGCGTCGCCGAGCCCGAGGACCTGACCACCGCCCGCCTCGCCGCCCTCAGCGCCGAAATCGGCCGCCTCGCCGGCCTGATCGCGGATGCGTATTTTGTTTAGGGTGCGGGCGCCGGGGTGCACCGGGTCCCCTTCTCCCCTGAGGGGAGAAGGTGGCGCGCAGCGCCGGATGAGGGGTTCAGTCTCGCCCCGCGCTGTCACAGGCAGCATGCTGCCATGCTGCCGTCAGAGTGGCCATGGAAGCGCTTCACCCCTCACCCTGCCCTCTCCCCTGAGGGGAGAGGGGTCCCGACTGCCGGCTGTCGAGGTGCGCCATGCTCTATGACATCCGCCTCGAGCTGCACTACGACTACGAAGGCTTCGTGCATGGCGACCGGCATCTCGTGCGGGTCGCGCCGGCCTCGATCCCGCGCGTGCAGCGGGTCATCGCGTCGACCATCTCGTTCGATCCGCCGCCCGACAGCGAAACCAATTTCGTCGACTTCTTCGGCAACCTCGTCACCACCATCTCCTACTCCGGCTACCACGACAGCCTCGACGTCCGCATGGCGGCACGTATCGGGGTGGAGGATGAAAGCTCGCAGGCCGACCTCTCGCCGGACCTGCCGGCTCTGCAGCGCGAGCTCGCGGCACTGTGGTCGCTCGACGGCAACTCGCCGCACCACTTCCTCGCGGCCTCGCCGCGGGTCGCGCTGAGCAAACCGATAACCGACTATGCCCGCCAGAGCGTGACCCGCACCACCTCGGTGCGCGCCGCCGCCATGGATCTCTGCCTCTCGATCCACCGCGACTTTGCCTACGACAAGAAATCGACCGACGTGAACACCACGCCGCTCGAGGCCTTCAACCTCAAGGGCGGCGTCTGCCAGGATTTTGCCCACGTGATGATCGCCGGGCTGCGCGGCGTCGGCATTCCGGCCGCCTATGTCTCGGGGTTCCTCCGCACCATTCCGCCCAAGGGCAAGCCGCGGCTCGAGGGCGCCGATGCCATGCATGCCTGGGTGCGCGTGTGGTGCGGCCAGCATGCCGGCTGGATCGAGTTCGATCCGACCAATGCGATGCTCGCCGGGGTTGACCATATCACCATCGGCCACGGCCGGGACTATGCCGACATCTCCCCGATCGTCGGGGTGTTGCGCACCTCGGGCGGCCACGACCACACCCAGTCGGTGGATGTCGTGCGGGTCGAATAGCGACTCCTGACAATTTCAATTTGACATCTGGAACCAAGTCGCGCGCCGCCAGTTATTTGGCCAGCGCAACGACGACGCGCATCGGGTTTCAAGCGGCGACCGGGTGACCGGTCTTCGACTTACGGGATGGCAGCCATGACACAGATGGAAATCAATACCCTCGAGCATGCCAGCCGTTCCGCCATGGCGTGGTCCCCCGAAGGCTATGACGGCCGTGTCCACCTCGGCGCACTCGTCGGGGCCCTCGTCCCGGCGCTCGGCATTCTCGCCGTCGCCGCCGCCTTTCTGTTCATCGCGTTCTAGCCCAGTTTCAACGACGACCCTCAGGAGTACACCAAGATGCTCAGCACCATTCTCATCGTCGTTCTCATCCTTTTACTCATCGGCGCCCTGCCGAACTGGGGATACTCCCGCTCCTGGGGAGTCTTCCCATCAGGCATTGTTGGCGTCGTGCTCGTGATCATCATCATCCTCGTGTTGATGGGTAGGATCTGAGCTCGCGGGTCCTAGGTCGCCCCCCTTTCGACCCGCACAACCACCCCGGTTCGCCCCCCCGCGAACCGGGGTGTTTTATTTTGATGTGGGTCAAGACTCCGCACCGCAAATGCGCGGAACCTGACCGGCACTCGAGCGTTATTCTGGCACGCGTCAAATAGGAGAGTTTTCGCATGGCCGACACCGATGATCTTGCGCCCGCCCGCGCCACCGCATCGAGCCCGTCCTCAGCCCGTCCGCGCCGCGCTGCGGCGAACGCCACGTCGCGCGGCAGCCGCGCCGCGCTGGCCGCCGAAGAGGCTTCGCTTGAAGCCCAGGTGGCGCAGTTGCAGGCTGAACTGAAATCCATCACCACCACCCTCGGCCGGATGGGGCAGACCGCCACCAGCGAGATCCGCTCGACCGCCAAGGAGCAGGTGCAGCACCTGGCCGATCGCGGCCAGTCGGCCCTCGACACTGCCCAGGACGAATTCGGCGCGTTCGAAAAGCAGATCAAGGACACCATCCGCGAAAAGCCGCTGACGGCCGTCGCCGGCGCCGTGGCGCTCGGGTTTATTCTCGCCGTCATCACGCGGTAGCGCTGTGCTCTCGGTGCTGGGCCCGCTGCTGTCGCTGCTGGGACTCGAGACAGATGCCATCACTGCAAAGATCAGGCGCCAGGCCATTGCCTGGGGCCTGATTGGTCTGTTGGCGCTGGCCTTCGTGGTGTTCCTGCTGATCGCCGCCAACAGCGCGCTGAGCCAGCTCTATGGCCCGGTGGTCGCGCCCCTGCTCCTCGCGCTCGGAGCGGCAGTGATCGGGCTTGTGGTGTATCTCGTGGTCCGCGTGCAGGACGGCATTGCCGCCAAGCGCGAGGCCGAACGCCGGCGCAGCGCCGAAACCTCTGCTGCAATCACCAGCGCGGTCCTGACCGGGGTCCCCATGCTGCTGCGGTCGCCCCTCATGCGGCAGGTCGGCATTCCGCTCGGTGCCGCTGTGGCAGCCGTGCTGCTCATCCGCAAGAGCGGCCCTCGCCGGCCCGACTAGGGAACCGCAGAAGACCTGAGACGTTTTTCTTTCTCCTGCAGCCGCGTGCTGCGGCCAACCGGAGAGAGTGGCCATGTCTCACATCAAACGGCAGATCGTGACAATCTTGACCAATGACGAACTCGACGACGGTCAGAAGCTCGAGGTGCTGCGCCAGCTCGAGGCGGATTCGCTCAGCAAGGAGCGGAGCGCGACGGAGGGCATGACCCCCGTCGACGGCGACGACGGCGAGGACCTTAAGGCGATCGAGCAGGCCCTGCGCCGACTGGGCCACGAGCCGGTGGAAGCCGGCGCCAACAGCCTCTGAGGCAGAGGCCCATCAGACAATTTCGAGCCCCGCCAGGATGACCACCAGGCGGGGCTTGTTCATGCCTCAAGCGACGTTGTGCGCGCCGGATGCAGGGCGTGGGTGGCCTTGGGCACCACAACCTGCAGTGCACCCGGATGGATGCGAAGGTCGACGCGCGAGGCAAGGGTGATCAGCTCGCCGTCGATCACCGCGAGCGCGCCGGTCTTTTTGCGCGGGAAGCGGATGGTTACATTGCGGGCCTCACGATCGACGACCTCGGGCAACTGCTTCCATTTCCCGCGTGCCAGCGCCCAGCTGAGCTTGACCAGCAGCCACGGCGTCAGCGGGGCGACGACGTAGATCCCGAGCACCCCCGCGTCGAGCCGCTCGGCATGCGGGATTTGCCCTTCCAGCGGGTTGTTCGAGATCGAGATGCCCACCGTGGAGTGCCGTTCCATCCGGCCCTTCGCAGTGATTTCCGCAACGAACTTCGGTGGCCTGAGCAGCGCCCCTGCCCCGGCCCGGGTCGAGGCGATCATCTTGCCGATCCGGCCCTTGTAGGTCAGCTGCTCGCGCAGCTTCACCAGCTTGGGATGGATGCCGACGGAAAACTGGTGGATGAACGGACGCCCGTTGGCCGTCGCGATGTCGACGTCCTTGAACGCGCCATCGGCCAGCGCCTCGAGCGCCTCGTCGAGATTGAGCGGCAGCGCCAGCGAGCGGGCAAAGAGGTTCATGGTGCCGGCGGGCAGAACGGCCAGCGGGATGTGGTGCTTGTAGGCGATCCCGGCCGCCGCAGAGATGGTGCCGTCGCCGCCGCCGGCCAGCAGCACATCGGCATCGCCGGCCGCCCGCTTCAGCTCCGCCACCAAATGCTTGCCCTCGACGATGCGGGCATCGAGCATCTGGCCATGCGCGGCAAAGACGGCCACCGCGTGGGCCGCGAAGGCGTCCATGTCCATGGTCTTGAACGTGCCGCCGTCGCGGTTGAATACGCCCACAAATCGCATGCCGAAGGCCCCCAAGCTCGTACCGAAACACCGCAGACGGCTGGATCGTTCCTCAGATCAGCGGCCGCGTGCCTTCGAGCAGGCCACTCCAGCCAGCTTCCTCCATCAGCCCCGGCGCGTCCAGCACTTCGCACGCCCGGTCGTGCCAGCGGATGAGCTTCTTGTCGGCCAGCTTCTTGAGCGTCTTGTTGGTGTGAACGATCGAGAGGCCCAGCGTGTCGGCCACGTGCTGCTGGGTAATGGGAATGAGCAGGGACTTGCCGTCGATCGACCCGACCGCGATGGCGCGTTGATGGAGGAAAGCCACCAGATAGGCCGCACGCTCGAGCGCCGTACGGCGCCCGAGGCTCAGCAGGTTTTCGTCGAGCATCCGCTCCTCGCGCGAGGCGAGCCAGGTGACGTCGAACGACAGCCCCGGGTGGTT
>JANXSI010000396.1 GCA_025352765.1 Devosia sp.
TTCCATGATCAGCTTCCAGGCCAGCATCGGCGCCGACGGATCGCGCTCGGAGGGCTTCAAAACGAAGGTGTTCCCGCAGGCGATGGCGATCGGATACATCCACATCGGCACCATGGCGGGGAAGTTGAACGGCGTGATGCCGGCCACCACGCCCAGCGGCTGGCGGTCGGAGTAGCTGTCGATCGAGGGGCCGACATTGCGCGAGAACTCGCCCTTTAGGAGCTGCGGCACGCCGCAGGCGAAATCGACGCAGTCGATGCCGCGGGCGAGTTCGCCCAGTGCGTCGTCATGCACCTTGCCGTGTTCGCGCGAAATCTCGCGCGCCAGTTCGTCGGCGTGCTTTTCGAGCAGCTCCTTGAACTTGAACATCACCCTCGCCCGCTTCATCGGCGTGGTGTTGCCCCAGGCGGGCTGGGCTTTCTTGGCGGCCGCGACGGCGGCATTGACCTCGTCGAGCGTCGACAGCGGCAGCGTCGCGATCGCCTCCCCGGTCGCCGGGTTGAATACCGGCTGGGTGCGGGTGCTGACGCTCTGGGTCAGCTTGCCGGCGATGGCGTTTTGGATGATCTGCATGTCTGGCTCCCGCCTTGTGTGGAATTTCTGTTCTATTGATGATGCAATAGAACGCCTATTCCATTCTATTCAAGCGTCTTCAGGATCTCCGCCAGCTTGCCGATCAGGATATCGATGTGGCTCTTTTCGACGATCAGCGGCGGCGACATGGCGATGATGTCGCCGGTGGTGCGGATCAGGATCCCCGCTTCGAAGGCCTTGATGAAGGCCGAAAACGCCCGCTTGGTCGGCGAACCGGCGATCGGCTCGAGTTCGACGGCGCCGATCAGCCCGAGATTGCGGATGTCGATGACGTGCGGCAGGCCCTTCAGCGAATGCAGCGCATCCTCCCAGTACTTGCCAAGTTCGGCGCCGCGGGTCAGCAGGCCCTCGTCCTTGTAGGTCTCGAGCGTCGCGAGCCCGGCCGCCGAGGCCACGGGATTACCCGAATAGGTGTAGCCGTGCATGAACTCGATGGCGTGCTCGGGGCCCTGCATGAAGGCATCGTGGATTTCGCTCGTGACCAGGACGGCGCCCATCGGGATGGTGCCGTTGGTGAGGCCCTTGGCGGTGACCATGATGTCGGGGACAACGCCGAAATAGTCCGCCGCAAAGGGCGTGCCGACGCGGCCGAAGCCGGTGATCACTTCGTCGAAGATCAAGAGGATGCCGTGCTTTTTGGTGATGTCGCGCAGCTTCTGCAGATAGCCTCTTGGCGGGATCAGTACGCCGGTCGAGCCGGCGACCGGCTCGACGATCACCGCCGCTATGGTCGAGGCGTCGTGCAGCGTCACGATCCGCTCGAGTTCGGTGGCGAGATCGCCGCCGGTCTCGCGCTCGCCGCGGGTGAACTGGTTCTGGCCGGGCGTATGGGTGTGCGGCATGTGGTCGACGCCGGTCAGGAGCGTGCCGAACATTTTCCGGTTGGTGACGATGCCGCCCACCGAAATGCCGCCGAAATTGACTCCGTGATAACCGCGTTCGCGACCGATCAGCCGGAAGCGCGCGCCCTCGCCCCGCACCCGGTGATAGGCCAGCGCCACTTTCAGCGCCGTCTCGACCGATTCCGATCCCGAATTGGTGAACAGCACATGGTTGAGCCCTTCGGGGGCGATGCCGACCAGCGCATTGGCCAGCTCGAACGCCTTGGGGTGGCCCATCTGGAAAGCCGGAGCGTAGTCCATCTCGGCGGCCTGCTCGGCGATCGCCTCGACGATCTTGGGGCGGCAATGGCCGGCATTGACGCACCACAGGCCCGCCGTCCCGTCGAGCACCTGCCGGCCGTCGGAGCTCGTGTAATACATGTCCTTGGCGGCCACGAGCATGCGCGGCGCCTTCTTGAACTGCCGATTGGAGGTGAAGGGCATCCAGAAGGCGCTCAGATCATTGGGCGCAACATTGAGACGGTTGGACACGCGCACACTCCCTCGGAGATTTCGGTCTGGTCGGCGATTGCCCCTTGACGGGCGGACAGGTTTGCCCAGAAATTTGACCAGTTGGAAAAATGTTAGCACTTACCGGGGACCGATCAAGGTGAAAATGCTGCCGTCCGGACGCCCGAAAGGTCGCTGCTGATGCCCGTCCCCGCCAAGGCACGGCCGCGGACCCGCATCCAGCGGGAAAAGCAGGACGTGATCCTCGACGGCGCCCTCAATGTCTTCTCGGTGCAGGGTTTCCGCGGCGCGACGATCGACCAGATCGCCGAGGCGGCGGGGATGAGCAAACCCAACCTGCTCTACTATTTCGCCAGCAAGGAAGAGATCCACCGCCGGCTGCTCGAGGACATGCTCGATCTCTGGCTCGATCCGTTGCGCGAACTGGACGCCGAGGGTGACCCGATTCCCGAGATCCGCTCCTACATCCGCCGCAAGCTCGAGATGGCGCGCGATTTCCCGCGCGAGAGCCGGCTGTTCGCCAACGAAATGCTGCAGGGCGCGCCGCACGCCGTCGACGTGCTCGAGGGTGAACTCAAGGCGCTCGTCGACCAGAAGGCCGGGGTGATCGAGCGCTGGATGGCGGACGGCAAGATCACCCGCACCGACCCGTACCATTTGCTGTTTTCGATCTGGGCGACCACCCAGCACTACGCCGATTTCGACGTGCAGGTCCGGGCGGTTCTCGGTAAAGACCGCGGCGGCGAAGGCCGCTTCGAAGACGCGGCCCGCTTCCTCGAGAACCTGTTCATGGACGGGCTGCGTCCGAAAACGTCATAGCTCGGCCCACGGGACCATAGAGTGCTATCTTTCACGACCGACGCTGCGATTTTTGCAGCGACCAACTGCCTGCTTTATCTGCGCCACCCAAGGTTCGTGCTGCGATACTTCGGCAAGCAGCGCCAGTGGCCGAACTTGGCCTGCCCCTCCTCGATGGCCGAACTGATTCAATGGCGGAAACTTTTCGATCTCAACCCGGTTTTTCCCATCTTTGCCGACAAGCTCAGGAGCAAGGATTGGGCAAAACAGCGTTGTCCGGAGCTCGGGATCCCAGAGACGCTGTGGGTCGGGGATCGGCCCGAGGACATCCCCAATGACCTCGTCGGACCGGACGTGGTGATCAAGACCAACAATGCCAGTTCGCAGAACTTCTTCCCGGAACGTGAGCGCATGAGCCGCCTCGGCCTGAACAAGACGGTGCGGCGATGGCTGGCCGGTCGGTTGAGATCGAGCTGGCGGGAGTTTCGCAAGGGCACGCGGGAGTGGGCCTTTTGGCCGGTCGAACGGAAGCTGTTCGTCGAGCGGCTGGTGCGAGGAAAGCCGCTGGTCGACATTTCGGTCCGGGCAAGCGACGGGGTTGGTTTTCTCGTCACCTGCGCGACGGACTTCAAGACCGAGGCGTCGCGGGTCGGGTTTTTCTGGCCCGACGGTACGCGGATCAACTACGGAGCCGGCCCCAGCGGACTGGATTCGACCTCTGTGGTCCCGTCCCACATGCGCCGAGCCATCGCCTGCGCCGCCAACCTGTCGCTGGGGTTCGACTATCTTCGGATCGATTTTCTTGCCGTCGATGAGGGCTTATACCTCAGCGAAATCACCCTCTATCCGGCCTCTGGCTACGGCCACGACGATTGGTGGAGTGTCACGATCTATCGGTTCTGGATGGCGGCGATCGACAAATCCTGGCCACTCAGCACACCGCAGCCCTGGCCGCGCTCGATCTACGTCGCGGCGTTCCGGCGCTGGGCCACCGCGCGCGCGGCGGAACTGGGGCCCCCGCAGGATTTTCTAGTCGCAGAACGGGCGAGGCAGGAGGGTCGCTGACGAAAGGCCCGTCAGCGACCGTGGCCGGAACGCGCGCTAGCCGCGCTCGAATTCATCGGCAGTGAGCTTGCCGTCGCCATTGCGATCGAGGCTGGCGAATGCCTTGCCGGCGAGAGCGGCGACGTCAGCGCCTTGCGGGCCGCCGCCTGGCAGGTCGACCATGACCAGCAGCGGCAGCACGCCGCCGGCCGCGCCGGTGTCGAGCATGCAGCGGACATAGACGGGGTCACCCGAACCCCGAGGCGCGGCGACGGTGATGCGGGCATCGGGCCCCGGTTACGCGGTCGACGGGTCGGTGGTCACGGCCTTCCGGGGATTGGTGAATTCCATCAGGCTGATCCCGCCGTCGCCATCGGAGTCGAGCGCCGCAAAAGCGGTCCGGAGGTCGGGCTGGGCGCTGGCCGGCGAAATTGCCGCGCCCGTCGCGATGGCGGCGGCCGCACCGCCCGCCAGCAGCACCAGGAGTCTCGCGTAGGTCTTGATGAACAGGATCGGCTTGTCCTTGAGGGTTGGGGGATGCGCCCCGCCCGCCAGATAGAGGTAGATCGACTCCCGCACGATCGCGCGGGCCTTGTCCATGAAGGCAGCCTTGGTGGGGTGCGGGATGCGAACTTCGAGCATCTCGCTCTTTTTCGGCGGCTTGCGGTCGGTCATCGGGGTCTCCGTTCTGCTGGCGTTCGGTGCGCCCGCTTGAAATAGGGCCGCCGTCGCAGATTGAAACCATCAACCGCGTCGCGATGCCCCCGCAATCGTGTCCGGACACGCACTCGGGCGCGGTGATCGGGGACGACTCTCTCCGGGTCAGCCCCCCGCCACCACCAGCACCAGGCCGCCGACGACGGCGACGTTGCCGAGGACCTGGTTCATGTGCCGCTCCCGTTCGTCGCCGGTGAACTCAGTGAAGTTGTGGTAGAGATAGTTGGCGACGATGGTGAAGACGATCAGCCCGATCGCGCCGATCGTCGGCAGGATGCCCAGCGCCACCATCAGGCCCCCCAGCGTCTGCACGGCCAGCGCCACCCACAGCGACTCGCGCGGCATCGGGATGCCCTTCTGGCGCAGAATGCCGGTGTGCATCGGCGTCTTCAGGAAATTGCGAATGCCCGCCTGGGCGAAATAGGCGCCGATCAGAAACCGGCCGACAATGATCAGAATGGCAGTCATGAAATTCCCCCACCTCGGCACCCTCCGCCGAGGCCCGCGAAACTTCCCCGATTGCGGTGTGCCGTCAACCGCCTGATGACGCCGGTCCACCGATCCTCGGCGGAGCACGCCGCCAAACGCCGGCGGTTGGCGCTCACCACCCTTCCGGCCAGGAGAACCGCGCTCGGGAGCGGAGCCTCGATGTCGATCGTCTGGCCTCCCTCCCCTGCGCGCAAGCGTGGGGGAGGTGGCACGCGTCAGCGTGACGGAGGGGGGAGGGCCGGACAATGGGTGTGTTGCGACCCCCTCCGACGCCTCCGGCTCCACCTCCCCCAGCTTCGCCAGGGGAGGACCAGACTGCCCCCAAACGTGGCAGTCAGCACCCCCTCTCCCCCTCGGGGCTTCGAAGCGACGGCGCAGCCGGCAAATCGATCCGGTGGATCGATTTTGAGCGGAGAAGGCCACGGCAGTGGCGGGGATCAAGGGTGGGGGGCGAGGAGCCCGGTCGCGATCGATGGGCACCGGGCTCTCCCACCCCCACCCCATCCCTCCCCGCAAGGGGGAGGGAGGCCAGATTATCGGCTTAAGTGACACCCGTTCATCCGGATTTCCCCAATCTGCCCAATCGCTTCCGCGAAATCCGCACTAACTTACCGACGCCCTATCGGCCCATGATAAATTGCCCCCGCTGCCGTCATCTGACGCGAGGTGCTGACGAGGCGCCGATGGCAGCGGTGGTGGAGAGGTGGTCGCACCTCTCGTGGCGCGGCTTGGGAACTGGGCGGAAACGCGCGCTCCCCGGGCCGTTGGACCTTACAGCCAC
>JANXSI010000413.1 GCA_025352765.1 Devosia sp.
ACGCCCCAGTGCAGCCCGAACACCAGCGCGACCGAGACCAGCACGTTGATGCCGTTGACCAGCATCTGCAGCGCCATTCCGGTCTTGGCTGAGGCGCGGCCGTAGAACCAGCCGAGCAGCGCGTAGTTGACGAGGACGAAGGGTGCCGACCAGATGCGGGTCGCGAGATAGGCGTCGAACGCCGGGGCGACGACCGGCGTCGCCCCCAGCACGGCGGCGAGGCTCCATTGCAGCGGCCAGGTCAGGGCGATCAGCAGCACGCCGAGCCCGAGTCCGAGCAACCCCGCGCGCACCAGGTGCACCAGCCCGTCGTCCGCGTCGCGTGCCCCGATCGATTGCGCGGTGAGGCCCGCGGTGCCGAGTCTCAGGAAGAACATCAGCGAGAAGATCATGTCGAAGGCCAGCGCCCCCAGCACCAGCCCGCCGAGCAAATTCGCGTCGCCCAGCCGGCCGATCACCGTGATGTCGACCAGGCCAACCAGCGGCTCGGTGGTGAAGGCGAGCGAGGCGGGCAGCGCAATCGCCCACACGTCGCGGCTCGTCACCGTGAACGGAAAGCTCGGGCGGGACTCCATCAGACGTCGGTGAGCAGCGTAATCGCGACGTCGGCGCGGGGCTTCGAACGCATCACGGTGTCGTAGTTGACGAGGTCCACCCGCTCGATGTGCGCTCGGTTGCGCTCTTTGGTGAACAGCCCCTCTTCGGCATGCCGCTTTATCAGCCGTGCCCGCACCATCTCGCGCGGCACCTCGATGAACATGGCGCGGTCGAGCAGCGGCCGGACCGGCCACCAGGGCGATGACGACAGCAGCAGATAATTGCCCTCGGCGACCAGCAACCGCGTGGTTGCCGGAACGGTGAACGCGTCCTCGACGACGTCCTCGATCTTCCGCGAATAGCCGGGCCCGTTCATCGGTCCCGTCGCGATCTTCAGGGCAGCGAGAAACGTCGCGAACGCCGCGCCCTCAAAAGTGTGCGGCATGCCCTTGTCGGCGGCCGTGCCGAGGCCTTCGAGCTTGGCATGCTTCATGTGAAAGCCGTCCATCGGCACATAGGCCGCGATCCCTGGCTGGTCGGCGTTGAGCGCCGCCACCAGCTGCGTGGCGAGCGTCGACTTGCCGACGCCCGGACCACCGGCGATCCCCAGCACGGTGCGGCCGGGACGCGCCAGTAGCGTGGCCGCCTCGTCGCGCAGGTACGTAAGGGCGGCATCGGGGGTGAGCGAGAGCGCGATCGGGTCTTGTTCCATTTCTCAGTTTTCCCTCACGTCATTCCCGCGAAAGCGGAATCCAGGCGATGTGTCACCCCGCGCGGAGGTTGCCGGAGACGTCGTACTGGATTCCCGCTTTCGCGGGAATGACATCGTTGGTTTTCGCGGGGCCACGAGCTATCAAGGTCTTCATGCAAAAGCTCCTCGTCCTGCAATCGCTCTGGGCCATGGAAAATCTCCGGTCGGGTCCCGACCAGAGCCTCGAGAACAACCTCGATCGTATCGCCGCTGCTGGCTTTGACGGCGTCGCCGGGCTCTGGATCGAGCGCGGGGATGCCGGCACGCTCGCGACGGCGGCCAGGGCGCGAGGCCTCGTCGTCGAGGGGCTGTGCTTTCCCACGGATATCGAGAGCCTCCGGCCGGCGCTCGACTGGGGCGCCGAGTTCGGTATCCACCACATCAACATCCAGCCCAATCTGCGCCCGCGCGCACTGGCCGACGCCGTCGCAGTGCTCGAGGGCTGGCAGCGTCTCGCCGCGGCGGTGCCGTTCGCCGTCAACGTCGAGACCCATCGCGACCGGCTCACCAACGACCTGCTGGTCACGCTCGATCTGCTCGACGCCGTCCCCGACCTCCGCCTCACCGCCGATCTCTCCCACTACGTCGTGGGCCGCGAGATCACCGTGCCGGTCAGCGCCGAGAGCGACGCGCAGATGCGCCGCATCCTCGACAACACCTTCGCCTTTCACGGCCGCATCGCCAGCTCCGAGCAGGTGCAGCTGCCGTTCTTTGCGCAGCACCAGCCGTGGATCAACCAGTTCACCGCCTGGTGGGAATACGGCTTTGCCTCCTGGCGACGCCGCGCCGGCACGGACGACGAACTGACGTTCCTGTGTGAGCTCGGCCCGCAGCCCTATGCCATCGCCGGGGAGGACGGGCGCGATCTCACCGACCGCTGGGCGGAGTCGCTGCGGCTGCGCGATATTGTCAGGGGGCTCTGGAGCTAGCCGCCTCCACCCTCAGCAACCCGATGCATCGCATGGATCCTGGCCTCCGCCGTGGGACCTGACCAGGGCCTCGCCGGTCACTGCATGCCAGGATCCATCAGCATGAAATCCGCATCGGTCAGCACCAGCAGCGGATCGATGTTGTCGAGCTCGATGCTGAGCACCACGTGATTTGGGTCGTCCAGCGTGACATTGACGGTCCCGTGGGTCTCCCCGATCACATGGTCGAACCACACATCGTACGGCTGATGATCGGGCCCGTTGGTGAAGCGGATGATCGAATCGTTCGCCCAGGATCCGGCGCCCGGCTCGACTTCATACCCGGCGTAGAATTTCGCATTGAGCGCATTCCCCAGCGGGCCGAGGTCGATCTTGTCCTCGTGCCCGGTGAAGTCCTTGATCACTGCATTACGGCCACTGGGGATGAACAAATCCGTACCCGCGCCGCCCCACAGCTGGTCGTTGTCCGACGCCCAGAGCCGATCGACGCCCGCGCCGCCCTTGAGGATGTCGACGGCACCATCGTCGGTCGAGACGGTGCTGGGGTCGAGCAGATAGGAGATGGCGTCGAAGTCGTCGCCGTGCAGCGAGTCGTTGCCGTCGCCGCCCTCGATCACGTCGCGCCCCGCGCCGGCAAAGAGCTGATCGTCGTCGTCGCCGCCGAGCAGGCGGTCGTTGCCGGCGTCGCCGAACAGCTGATCGCGGCCCGTTCCGCCGAGCAGCGTGTCGGCACCATCGCCGCCCCTCAGCAGGTCCAGGTCGGCGCCACCATCGAGCACGTCGTTGCCGCCGTTGCCATAGAGCCGATCCTCGCCGGCGTTGCCCGAGAGATGGTCGGCGTCAACGCCGCGATAAACGAAGTCTCCACCGGCGCCGCCCGACACCCAGTTGCGACCGTCGCCCGCGTCGATTGCGTCATCCCCATCAGCGCCGTCGATGCGGTCGTCGCCGGCGCCGCCCGACAGGATGTCATCGCCGCTGCCGCCGTCGATATGGTCCGGTCCGTCGCCGCCCTCGATCCGGTCGTTGCCGGAGCCGCCGTCCAGCTAGTCAGCTCCGGCGCCCCCCGTGATTGAATCGAAGCCCTCGCCGCCGCTGATCCGGTCGTCGCCATCCCCACCCTCGAGGGTATCGGAGCCCAGGCCACCCTGCAGATGGTCGTCGCCGGCGCCGCCGCGCAGGAGATCGCCGCCGTCACCGCCGCTCAGCCAGTCGTTGCCGTCGCCGCCATAGATCGTGTCGTTGCCGCCATTGCCGCTCAGGCCATCGTCGCCGCCCTGGCCGACCAGAATGTTGGCCCTGTCGTCGCCGGCGATGCGATCATCGAACTGCGACCCGAGCACATTGGCAAAGCCGCTGGCCGTGTCGCCTTCGGCGTCGCCCCACCACAGCCCGGCATTGGCGACCCCGGCGTCGGCCAGTCGCACCATGACATGGGTCGGCGAGCTGTCGTAGCCGAGCGCGTCGCCGAGACCGCCGCCGCCGAAAAGCTGATCGGCGATCCCCTTGCCCTCGATATAGTCCTTGCCGGCATTGCCGGCGATCGTTTCGGCCTGATCGGTTCCGTACAGCGCCTGATTGTTGGCGAACTGGGGAAAGATGGAGAAAAGCGCGAGGGTGTCGCGGTCAACCGTCATGGTGTCCTCCTCAAACCGCGACTATCCTCCCTCGGCGGCGCCCGCTCAAATCGCAGTTGACGACAATTGGCAGCGTTGTTGAGCCCACTTGTCCCGACCGGTCCCGGCCTCGTTTGGCATCCGCGCCCGCACGGCCTATCTATAAGCGTCCCACGGAACGTCGCGCTTGCCCCTCCACCCCACCATCGCCGATTGGTTCGAGCACAAGGGCTGGTCGCCGCGCCGGCACCAGCTCGACGTGCTGGACAGCTGGGAGGCCAACGCTTCGGCGCTGCTGATCGCGCCGACCGGCGCGGGCAAGACGCTGGCCGGTTTCCTGCCGACGCTCAACGACCTGACGCTGCATCCGGTCGAGGGCCTCCACACACTTTATATCTCACCGCTCAAGGCGCTGGCGGTCGACGTCGCGCGAAACCTCAATGCGCCAATCCTCGAAATGCATCTGCCGATCACGGTCGAAACCCGCACCGGCGACACCCCGGCCGCGCGGCGGACGCGGCAGCGGCGGATCCCGCCCAACATCCTGATGACGACGCCCGAGCAATTGGCGCTGCTTCTCAGCCACGAGGACAGCCCGAAATTCTTCGCCGGGCTGCGGCGGATCGTGCTCGACGAACTCCATTCGCTGGTGACATCCAAGCGCGGCGAACTGCTGTCGCTGGGCATCGCCCGCATCGCGAGCTATGCGCCGAACCTCCGGATCACCGCGCTCTCGGCGACGGTGGCGCGGCCCGACCTCTTGCGCGACTGGATCGCTGCGCCACTGCCCGAGGCCCGTACCGATCTGCTGACTGCCCCGGGGGGTGCCAAGCCGGACCTCTCGATCCTCGAGAGTGACGTGCGCGTCCCCTGGGCCGGGCACTCGACGCAATATGCGGTGCCGGAACTCTATGAAGTGATCAAGCAGCACAGGACGACGCTGCTCTTCGTCAACACCCGCTCGCAGGCGGAAATGCTGTTCCAGAACCTCTGGGCCATCAACGACGACGATCTCACCATTGCGCTGCATCACGGTTCGCTCGCCGTCGAGCAGCGGCGCAAGGTCGAGACCGCGATGGTCGCGGGGAAACTCCAGGCGGTGGTGTGTACCTCGACGCTCGACCTCGGCATCGACTGGGGCGACGTCGACCTCGTCGTCCAGGTCGGGGCGCCCAAGGGCGCGAGCCGCATGCTGCAGCGCATCGGCCGCTCCAACCACCGCATGGACGAGCCGAGCAAGGCGCTGTTCGTTCCGTCCAACCGCTTCGAGGTGCTCGAATGCGAGGCGGCGCTCGAGGCCGTCGAAGCCAACGTCCAGGACAGCGAAGACCCCTCGATCGGCGGGCTCGACGTGCTGGCCCAGCACACGCTCGGCATGGCCTGCGCGGCGGCCCTCGAGCCGCTCGCCTACTATGACGAGATCCGCCGCGCCTGGCCGTATCGCGATCTCGACTGGGAGACCTTCGAGCGCGTCATCGATTTCGTCGCCACCGGCGGCTACGCGCTGCGCGCCTATGAGCGCTATGCCAAGCTGAAGAAGACCCTCGACGGCAAGTGGCGCATCGCCAATGCCAACGTCGCCCAGCAATACCGGCTCAATGTCGGCACCATTATCGAGGACCCGATGATCAAGGTCCGGCTGGTGAAGGGCCGGGGCTTCAAGACCGGCTCGGCCACCGGGCCCATCGGCCGCAATGGCCGCGTGCTCGGCGAACTCGAAGAGTATTTCATCGACCAGCTGGTACGCGGCGACACCTTCGTCTTTGGTTCCGAGATCGTCGCTTATGAGGGGATGTTCGAGACCGAGGCCTATGTCTCGCGCTCCAACGCCACGGACCCCAAGATCCCATCCTACATGGGTGGCAAGTTCCCGCTCTCGACCCACCTCGCCCAAGGCGTGCGAAAGCTCCTCTCCGATCCGCACAACTGGGGCGTGCTGCCCGACCAGGTGAGCGACTGGCTGCGGCTGCAGAACGATGTCTCGGTGCTGCCGCCCGCCGACTCCATGCTGGTCGAGACCTTTCCGCGCGGCACCCTCAACTACATGGTGTGCTACCCGTTCGAGGGGCGGCTGGCGCACCAAACGCTCGGCATGCTGCTGACCCGCCGGCTGGAGCGCGCCCGCGCCCGCCCGCTCGGCTTCGTCGCGTCCGACTATTCGCTGGCGGTATGGGGTCTTGGCGATTTCGGCGGGCTGATCCGCACCGGCAGGCTGTCGCTGGCCGAACTGTTCGACGAGGACATGCTGGGCGACGACCTCGAGGACTGGCTGCACGAGAGCCAGCTGATGCGCCGCACCTTCCGCAACGCCGCGATCATCGCCGGGCTGATCGAGCGGCGGCATCCGGGCAAGGAAAAGACCGGCCGGCAGGTCACCGTGTCGTCGGACATCATCTACGACGTGCTCTACGAGCACGAGCC
>JANXSI010000429.1 GCA_025352765.1 Devosia sp.
CGATTTGAGGTAGTCGGTGAGCGAGATGCTGGTCGGCACCACGGAACTGTCGAAGCGAACGGCCTCGCCGTCGCCGGCGACGCCCACCACGGCGCCCTTCGAGATCTGCAGCGTGTAGCCCTGCGGTACCGCGAAGGTGAACTTCAGTCCCGGATGAATGAAGCGCTGCCCGGCGATCGCTCCCTGCGACGGGCTGTCGCCGAACACCATGCCGCCGATGGCGGCCATATAGTCCGCCCGGTTCTGCTCGCCGATACCGGGCGCGCCGAAGAAGGCGCGGGCATTCTCGGTGGCCTTCTGGATACGGTCGGGCGTCGAGGGGTGCGAGGAGAGGAAATCGTCGGCATGGTCGGCGTCGCCCTGCGTGTACTGGGCGAAGCGGCCCATGGCGGTGAGGAACCGCGCAGCGGCAAAGGGATCGAACCCGGCCTTGCCGGAAATCTGGATGCCCTCCTTGTCGGCCGCCAGCTCCTGCGCCTGGCTGAACGCTGCAAACGACAGTTTCGCCTTGTTGGCGCTCTGGTCGGTCGAGGGATCTGCCCCGAAAACGCCCGTCACCACCTTGTCGACGAGATCGGTGGTGCGCGCCCGCTCGGTGCGGGCCCGGGCGTGATGCAGCACGACGTGGGCGATCTCGTGCGCAAGGACCGCCGCGAGCTCGCTCTCGTCATTGGCGAGGGCCAGGATGCCGCGCGTCACAAAGATATAGCCGCCGGGCAGCGCGAAGGCGTTGACCTCGGCGGTATCGAGCACGGTGACGGTGAACTTCGAATTTGGCTGGTCCGCTGCCGCGAGCAGCTTTGAGACGATCTGCGCCAGCATGATCTCGGCCGGCCGGTCCGAATAGATGCCGCCATAGGAGGCAATGATCTTGGGGCTTTCGCGCGCCCCGATGATGTCGTCTTCGGGATCGCCGGTGCCCGACACCAGCGGCGTCTGCTGGCCGCCCGGCGTCGACACCTGCGTCGCGGGGCCGAGGACGCTCGAGCAGCCGGCAAGCAGCACCAGCAGCCCGACGATCAGGGCACGTTGGACCATCGTCAGAATCATGGGGTGGCCAACAGCTCGATCTGCTCGGGATGGGTGATGTCGACGCGCGGCCCGTCGCGCAAATCGATCCACCCGCGAACCCGCACCAGTGCCCCGCCCAGCTGCAGCGGATCGAGCCGATCGGCAGTGAAAAGGGCCAGCGCCCGGGTGTCGATCACCGCGGTGAAATCCTCTTTGAAGTAGCGTCCGAAGTTGAGATAGACCCGGCCACCGGTCTTTTCGGACTTGACCACGCGGCCTTCGACCAACTCGAAGTGACCCGCAAGCGAGTCAAAAACGGCCGGTCGGTCGGCTCGTCGAACCGTGTAGTAGGGATCGGCCCAGATGCCAAGCTTGCTCGCCCGGGCTTTCGCCTCGGCAGAGAAAAGATCGGGGAGGCAGGCGCGATTGTCGGGGAACGAGTAGACCCGGGCCATGCCGGCCGCGAGCATGCCCTGCTGCAGCCACACCCCGGTCTCGCCGGCAACGAACACCTGGGCGAGGCTCCGCCCGTAGCGATCGGTCTGCGCACCGCCATATTTGAGCTGGACGGGTTTGTTGAGGGCGAGATCGGCGAGCGCCTGCTTGGACGCCTCTGACTTGGGCCAGTCCTCGAGCCCCTCGCGCCCGAGCGCCAGATGCGGCGCCTGAATGCCGATGAGGCGCACCACGAGACCATTGTCGAGCAGTAGGGTATCGCCGTCGACGATCGAGGTGACCACGCCCCTGGGCCCGTCCACCAGACCGGCGCATGCGTCAACGCCCGGCGTCGCCATCAACGACACCGCCACTGCGCTCAATACCGCCGCACGACGCACCAGCAATCCGGCCCCCAGGACGAGTGGCGCGACAATGCAGGAGATTGCGGCGAAAATCCCGTGCGGCGGGCCGCCCTGCCGGCTTTGTGATCAGCAGGCGCGTTAGCGCCTCGGCAGCACGAGCGTGACCTCGAGCCCAGCCTCGGCGTCGCAAAGAGACAGCCGGCCACCATAGGCCTCGACGATATCGGTGACGATCGCGAGCCCGAGCCCCGTCCCCCCATTGGCAGCATCGAGCCGCACGCCACGACGCAGCGCCGCGGGCTTGTCGGCGTCGGCGATCCCCGGTCCGTCATCGGTGACGCGGATGGTCGTTTCAGCTTCGGTTTCAGCAGAGCTCACGCGCACCGACGAACTGGCAAAGCGCGCCGCGTTCTCGACGAGGTTGCCCAGGATTTCGGCCAGATCGGCGGGGTCGATCCGCGCCGTCAGCGACTCGGGGGTATCGACCGCAAAGCCGAGCGTGGCGCCCCTCGGGGTGCGCCGGACAACCTCAACGACGTCGCGGGCCACGGCGGCAACGGCGGCGACCGCGTGCCGCGAGGTATCGGGCGCGAGGCGGGCGCGCGCCAGTTCGCGTTCCACATGCCGGCGGATCGCGGTCATGCTGCTCTCGATCTCATCGGCCAGCACGGTTTCACCCTTGGCGCGCAAGGCGCGAATATCGCCCGACAGCACCTGCAGGGGGGTCTTGAGCCCGTGCGCGAGGTCCGTCGCCCGAGAGCGGGCCCGCAGCAGCGCCTTGTCTTGCGCCTCGAGCAGCCGGTCGATTTCGTCGGCAAGCGGCTGCACCTCGCTCGGGGCCGCCACCTCCAGCCGGTCGCGGCGACGCGCCACCACCTCGTGCACCGCGCTGCGCAGCCGCTCGAGCGGCCTGAGGCCGATCGAAATCTGGACGAAATTGGCAACGATCAGCACGAACGCGACGAGGAGGATGGCTGGCACCAGTTGGGCGACATACTCGCCGACAGACCGGGTGACGCTCAGATGGTCCTCGGCGACCGCCGCCCTGAACGTCCGGCCGCTGGGATCGACGATCACCCGCTCGGCGACGATGATCTCGGCGCTGCCGGGTCCCGGGATCTGGTGCACGTGGAGCGATCCGCCGCTGCTTCCCTCGGGCGGGAGTTTCAGGGTCTCGTCCCACAATGACCGCGAGCGGATCAGGGTGCCCTTGGTCAAATCCTCGATCTGCCAATAGTACCCCGACAATGGCGCCAGAAATCGCGGATCGGTCGGCAGCGGCGAGACCTGGAACACGTCCCCCACCAGCGCTGTCGCCCCGATCAGTTGGTTGAGCTCGATTCCGAGCTCGCTTTCGACCCGCCGCTCGACGTGCTGCTCGAACAGATAGCGCAGCCCGACGCCCGCAACGGCCAGCGCCAGAACGATCGAGATCGCCGCCGCGAGCCACAGCCTGAGGCGGATCGATCCCCGTTTCATGCTCTGAGATCGGGCATGAAATAGCCAAAGCCCTTGCGCGTCTCGATGGCCTCGCTGCCGATCTTGCGCCTCAGCCGCGCGACCAGCACCTCGATGACGTTGGGGTCCTTGTCGTTGCCGGTGTCGTAGAGATGGTCGGCCAGTTCGGTCGAGGCGACGACCCGGCCGGCGTGATGCATCAGGAAGGCGAGCAACCGGTATTCGAGCGGCGACAGTGCGACCGGAACGCCGCGCAGCGAAATGCGCATCTGGCGCGCGTCGAGCGTCAGGGCGCCTGACTGCAGGATCGGAGCCGCCTGCCCGGCGGCGCGCCGCAGCAGGGCGCGGAGACGCGCCAGGAGTTCCTCCATCTCGAAGGGTTTGGGCAGATAGTCGTCGGCGCCCGCATTGATGCCCTCGACGCGCTCGGTCCAGACGCCGCGTGCCGTGAGCACGAGGACCGGAAAGCGGCGGTCGTTGGCGCGCCAGCGCTTGAGGACGCTGAGGCCGTCGAGCTTGGGGAGACCCAGATCGAGCACCACGGCGTCATAGTCTTCGGTATCGCCGCTGAACCAGGCGGATTCGCCGTCGGCGACGGCGTCGACGGCCATGCCCGAGGCCCGCAGCGCGGCAACGATATCGGCGGAGATCCGCGGCTCGTCTTCAACGACCAGAATGCGCATCAGTCGTCCCCGTTGTCCGGTGTGCTGCTGGCGGGTCCGGCGTCGATGTAGACGAGCTCGCGGCGACCATCCGGGGCGATGACCTGGAAGCGGTAGACCCATTTGTCACCGATCTGGACAAGGTCGACGCCGACGACCTCCCCGGCGTTGGTTTGCCGCAGCCGGGTAAGGACCCCTTCGAGCGAAGCGATCTGGCCGTGTTCATAGAGCTCGCGGGCGACCTCGTGCTCGTCCTCGCCCTCGTCGGCATGGGCAGGCAGGGCGGCGCCCGAGAGCATCGCCCCCAGCGTCAGTACGACCAGCCATTTCACTCGAGCGCTCATAAGCGTCCATTGACAGGGTCAAGCTGTCATCTGCCTGACAGCGCCGCACAGCGTGCCGCAAGCGCACCTCCGGCAGCCTGCACCCCGCATCCTCATATGGGTGCTCAACCGAGGAATTCACAATGCGAAAATCCCTGCTGGTGCTTGCCGCACTGCTCCCCCTGGCCGCTGTTGTCGGCCTTGCCAGCCTTCCCTCGACAGCCGGTGCTGCCTCGATCACGCCGGAAGCGCCTGCGACGACCGAAACGGTCGCGGCCAACTGCGCTACCGTTCCCGACACGCTGCCGGCGAGCGCCTTCGACGTCATTCCCACCACGCCCATCACTGGGCACCCGTCGATCCAGCGCGGCTGTGGCGGGGAGGACGACGATGCCTTCGGCGGCGACGGCCGTGAGGGTGGCGAGGGCGAAGACGACTAACACCCGCCGAACGGCCAAACGCGCCCTGCCAACCTGCCCATCCGGGCGGCTGGCGGGGCCGTCCGGCAAGGCGCAGCTTCCCGGGCAACACAACAGACCCCGGGTTCATCATGTCCATCCTCGCCGATCTCTCCGA
>JANXSI010000047.1 GCA_025352765.1 Devosia sp.
CAGGCGGCGCGTGCCGTGTGCACGCCGGCCAAGGCGAGGAAGTCGATGATGTTTGCGCCGGCCTCGAAGACCGCCTCTGCTTCACCGGCGCCGCCGTCCATGGTCTTCATGTCGGCAAGCAGCACGGCCCCCGGAAAACGCCGGCGGAAGGCGGGCACCACATTGTGCACCCCTTCGAACTTGAGCAGCGGCGTGCCCATTTCGACGATATCGACGCCACCCGCGAGCGCGGCCTCGGCGACGCTGAGGCCGAGGGCCAGCCGGCCGGTGTCCACCGAGAGCTGAAAGCTCGGCTCGTGCCGGAGGCGGTGCCGCAGCGCTTCTGACGGGGATCGGCTGGCTTCGGTCGTCATCGGCGGTCTCATCGCTCCGGCCGCCGGTGATCCAGGCGGGCCGGCGCAGCATGGGCAGGATCGGCCTGCTGCGCAACCACCCGCGTCAGGCCAGGAGCCACTCGTGCTCGACCGCGTTGTGGAATTTCCACGTGCGCTTCGGACCGGCCATGGTGTTGAGGTAGTAGAGATCGTAGCCGTGCACCGCTGCCACCGGGTGGTAGCCACGCGGCACCAGCGTCACGTCGCCGTCCTCGATCACCAGCGCTTCGTCGAGGCTGCGGTCGTCGGTGTAGACGCGCTGCAGCGCAAAACCCTGGGGCGGGTTGAGGCGGTGATAGTAGGTTTCCTCCAGCAGGCTCTCGTGCGGCAGGTCGTCGGTATCATGCTTGTGCGGCGGGTAGGACGAGGTGTTGCCGCCCGGCGTGATCACTTCGACCACCAGCAGGGAATGCGCGCCGGGATCGGTCTCGGGCAGGATGTTGGTGACGTAACGGGTGTTGCTGCCCTTGCCGCGGGTGATCTGCGCCGGCACGTCGATGACGCGCGCCGGATGATTGCCGCCGCCGGGAGCGGAACAGACCGCAAGCTCGAGCGGCGTCGTGGCGGTGACCATCCAGTCGGCGCCCGCCGGGACGTAGACGGCAGCAGGGGCACCATCGAACGGCGAAAGGCGTTCGCCCTGCTCGCTAAAATCCTTGCCGCCGACCATGACGCGGCCCTTGCCGGAAACGAACACCAGGCAGACCTCGCGGTCACCGGTGTGAGCGCCGCACCGTTCGCCCGGCCTGAGGTGCTGCAGATCGAAGCCGACATAGGTCCAGCCGGCATTGGCCGGGGTCACGTGGTGGAGGCGGCCCGTCGGGCCGGCGGGACGCAGGCGCAGCTCAGACATCGGGGAACCCCTTGGTCTCGACGGTGTAGCCGGCGGCGGTCATCACCCGCATCAGCTCCTTGTGGCCGATCTGCGCCATCTTCAGCGGCGGGCTCTTTTTGGGATCCTGCTCGGCCTCCACGACGAACCAGCCCTCATAGCCGTAGTCGGCGAATTTCTGGACGATCGCCCCGAAGTCGAGGGAGCCGTCGCCCGGCACGGTGAAGGCACCGAGCGCCACTGCGTCGAGGAACGACTGCTTCGTGCGGTCGAGCTTGTCGATTACCCCCAAGCGGACGTCCTTGACGTGGACGTGGCTGATCCGGGCGTGGTGGTTGTCGATGGCGCGCAGCACATTGCCGCCGGCGAAGGCGAGGTGGCCGGCATCGAGCAGCAGCGGAATGCCGGGGCCGGAATACTTCATGAAGGCGTCGAGCTCGGGCTCGGTCTCGACCACGGCCGCCATGTGGTGATGGTAGGCGAGGGGCATGCCCTGGGACGCGCACCATTCGCCGAAGGTCGTGAGCTTTCGGGCATACGCCTTCATCTCGTCGTCGGTGAGCTTCGGCTTGGTGCTCAGCGGCTTGGTGCGGTCGCCCTGGATCGAGCGGCCGACCTCGCCATAGACGATGCAAGGCGCGTCGACCGCCTTGAACAGCTCGATCATCGGCGCGATGCGGGCCTGGTTGGCGGCTAGGTCCTCGTCGACCAGCGTGCCGGAGAACCAGCCACCGCAGAGCGTCACGTCGGCCGCCTTGAGGATCGGCAGCATGATCTTCGGATCGTCCGGGAAGCGCCGGCCCTTTTCCATGCCGGTGAAGCCGGCCGAGCGCGAC
>JANXSI010000484.1 GCA_025352765.1 Devosia sp.
GGCGCCCTATCTCGACGACCACCCGCTGGTCATCGACACCTTCATCGACCGCATCCGCGAGATCCTCGTCGGCCAGAACCTCATGAACTGCGCCATGTGCAAATATCGCGAGCAGGTGCTGGGCTTTGAGGCCGAGGTCGGCCTCAAGCAGGAGTCCCACCACCACCATGTCGAAGGCATCGGCGGCGGCCTCGAGAACTGCCCGTGCGGCGGCGATTGCGACAGCTCCTGCCGCGACGAGGCCTTCTGCATCCGCCACGGCCTGCCGTTCACGCCGCTCCACACCCATGCCGACCACGCGCATCCGCACAGCCATGTGCAGACCCACGCACTGTCCATCGGCCGTCCGGCCCTGACCAACTTCGCCGCCGCGCCCACCATCGAGCTCGCCCACGAGCACACCCACGACGCCGGCCACCACCACCAGCCCTATCCCTTCGCCGACCACCCCCTCGGCCCTGTGACGCTGCCGAAAGTGCCGGGAAAGCTCGCCCGCAAGGACCGGGAATGACGCTTTTCGATCGCTACATTGCGGTCGATTGGTCGGCGGCCAACACGCCGCGCACCGGGCGCGATTCGATCTGGATCGCCGAAAGCGGGCGGCCGTCGCTCAATCCCCCGACTCGCGACGAGGCGATGGCGATCATCCGGGCGCAGCTGGCCGAAGGCGGGCGCGTCATGCTCGGCTTCGACTTCGTCTTTGGCTATCCGCGCGGCGCTGCCGAGGCGATCACCGGCGTCCCGCGCTGGGACGCGCTCTGGGCCGAGATTGCCGCGCACGTCGTCGATCGTCCCGACAACAGCTCCAATCGCTTCGAGGTCGCCGCGGCCTTCAATCGCCGTCTCGGCGCCGATCACTATTGGGGTCATCCGCATCAGCGCAGCTATGCCGATCTGGCGCCGACAAAGCCCGCTCACGGCTATGTCGCGGTGCCCGAGCGTCGCTTGGCCGAAGCTTTGGCGCGCAGCGCCCAGCCGGTCTGGAAGCTGGTCGGCGCCGGCGCCGTCGGCAGCCAGTCGCTGCTCGGCATCGCCCGCCTCGAGCAGTTGCGCCGCGACGTGCCGGGGGTTGCGGTCTGGCCGTTCGAAACCGATTTCGAGCGCCGGCCGGCCCCCATCACCCTCGTTGAAATCTACCCCTCGCTGTTTCCGCTGACCGGCCATGTGCTGCCGCGCGACCGCGAGCAGGTTGAAACCTGCGTCGCGCACTTTGCCGCGCTCGATGCGTCGGGCCGTCTGGGCAAAGTCCTGTCGGCCCCGGCTGACTTCGATCGTGCCGTGCTCCTCGCCGAAGAAGGCTGGATCGCCGGCGTCGGCCACGACCTCGCATCACTGCCCCTGGAGCGTGCCGCATGACCGACTACCTCAAGGACCCCGAGGCCATTTACCTCCAGTCCTTCGCTACCATCCGCGCCGAAGCCGACCTGACCGGCATCGGCGAGGACATGCAGGACGTCGTGGTGCGCATGATCCATGCCTGCGGCATGGTCGACATCGCCCAGCATGTCCGCTCTACCGAAGACGTGGTCGAAAAGCTCGAATTCGCGCTGGTCGAAGGCGCCCCGATCCTGTGCGACTGCGAGGCGGTGCGTGCCGGCATCGCGCAGAAATATCTCCACGGCAACGCGCTCGTCGTGACCCTCAACGATCCGGGCGTTCCGGCGCTCGCCAAACAGCTCGGCACCACCCGCTCGGCGGCCGCCGTCGAGCTCTGGCGCGACAAACTCCAGGGCGCCATCGTCGTCATCGGCAACGCGCCCACCGCGTTGTTCCATCTGCTCGAAATACTCGATGCCGGCGCACCCAAGCCCGCCGCCATCATCGCCACCCCTGTCGGCTTCGTCGGCGCCGAAGAGGCCAAGGCCGAGCTCGATCTCGATATCCATGGCGTCCCCTTCATCACCCTGCTCGGCCGCCGCGGCGGCTCGGCGATCGCCAGCGCCGCCCTCAACGCCATCGCGAAAGCCATCGAGTGACCGCCTGGCTCGACATCGTCGGCGTGGGCGAAAGCGGACTCGACGAGTCCGCCCGGCACCTCGTCGCCGGCGCCAAGGTCGTGCTCGGCCCAAGGCGTTTGCTCGATCTGCTCGCCCCCCTCCCGGCCTCCCCCCCAAGGGGGGAGGTGCCCCC
>JANXSI010000051.1 GCA_025352765.1 Devosia sp.
GACATGGTTTCGCCGGCGACCCGCACGAAGGTTCTCGAGGCCATCGAGGCGGCAGGGTTCGTGCCCAACCGCCTGGCCTCCAGCATGCGTGGCAGCGGTCGCATGATCGGCACCGTGGTGCCGCCCCTGATCAATTCGGGCATTGCCGAACAGGTCCAAGGCATGTCGGACGAGTGCCAGCTGGGCGGCTATTCGATGCTGCTTGTGCAGGGCGAGTTCACGCTCGAGGCCGAGGAAAAATCCATCCGCACGCTGCTTGGATGGCGGCCTGCGGGCATGATCCTGCAAAGCTTCGTGCAGAGCGATGTGGCCCGGCAGCTGCTGGTTTCGAGCGCCGTGCCGGTCGTCGAGATTTCCGAAATCAAGGGACGAAAGCCGCTCGACATGGTGGTGGGTGTTTCCAATTTCGAGACGGCCTACGCGATGACCATGCATCTGGCCGCCAAGGGCTACAAACGCATCGGCTTTGTGTCGACGCCGATGCACGGCAACGATCGGCTGCAGCAGCGGCGGACCGGCTATCATGCGGCACTCAGCGAGCTCGGCATTAAGAACCACGCCAACATGGAAGTCGAGGTGCCGCTCACCGCGCGCGGTGGGGCCGAAGCGCTCACCCTGCTGGCGGATCGGCACAAGGATCTCGATGCGATCTTTTTTTCGTCGGACACGCTCGCCATCGGCGCCGTGCAAGAATGCCACCGCCGCGGCTGGGCGGTGCCCGGCCGGATCGGCATCGCCGGCTATGGCGACGTGGAGCTGGCCGCGCAATTGTTCCCTCCGCTGACCACCGTAAAGGTCAACCGCTACGAGATGGGACGGCGCGCCGTGCGGCAGTTGCTCGACCGTTTGGGCGGAAACACCAAGGTTCCGACGATCACCAGCCTCGGCTTCGAGATCGTCGATCGCGACAGCGCCTAGGGCGCGGTCCGGCCGGTCCCTAAGCGTTTCTCCCAACCCTCGGTGTGAACATTGAGGTAGGCGTGCGGATCATAGGGATGCCGACGTATGGTCTCCAGATTGAGATCGATGCCCAGTCCGGGTGCATCGGGGAGCGACAGATGACCGTTGCGAGGGTCGACCGTCGGATGCCAGGACACGAGATCTTGCGTCCATGGGTCGTTGAAGGCGTCGAAATGCTCCTGGATCAGGAAGTTCGGCACCGCCGCCGCCAGCTGCAGGCAGACCGCGGTCGCCACCGGTCCGCCGCTCTGGTGCGGGGCGATGTAGCTGCCGTGGGCGAGCGCCAGGTTGGCGACCTGGAGGCTCGGCGCGATGCCGCCCAGCGACATCGGCTCGGGCTGGAAGATGTTGACGCCGCCGCCGGCAGCGAGGCTGTAGAACTGGCCAACCGTATCGTACATCTCGCCGGTAGCGACCGGGATGGGTGAGCGGTGCGCGACTTCATGCACCGTCTCCTGGCGGTCGCGCGAGGTCGGCTCCTCCCACCAGTAGATATCGAGGTCCGCAAACTTCTCTGCCGCCTGCAGCGCGGCGATTTCGGTGAAGCGCGCGTGCACGTCGATCAGAATCCGCGTGTCTGCGGGCAGCTGATCGCGCAGCGTCCGGCAGACCGCATAGGACAGATCCAGTTCCTCGCGGGAAATGAACCCCTGGGCGGTGCCGAACGGGTCGAGCTTGAGCGCCTTGAAGCCCTTGGCGAGGACAGCCTTCGCCGCCTCGAGAAAGCTCTCGGGCGTCCGCTCGGTGCGGTACCAGCCATTGGCGTAGCCGAGCACCGTGTCGCGCACCTGCCCGCCGAGCAGCTGGTAGATGGGCACGCCGAGGCTCTTGCCGAGGATGTCCCAGCAGGCCACTTCGATGGCGGCGATGATCGTGCGGTGGATGTGGCCGCCATCGAGCGAGACGCTGTCGAGCATGCGCTTGGACAGGCTGTTGATGCGCCGCGGGTCCTGGCCGATGGCGAGGTGCTTCAGCTCCTGCACGCCGGCCTCGGTGGTGGCGATGAAGCCGTTGAGCGTACCCTCGCCGACCCCATAAACCCCGGCGTCCGTATGCACTTTGACGAACAGCCAGTTCTTCCACCCGGCGCCGACAGTGAACGTCTCGATCTCGGTAATTCTCATGGCGGCAGCTCCTAGGCGAGAGCGGCGATAGTAGCTGTCATCGCTTCAGCCGTAAGGCCATATTTCGTCTGCAGTGTCGGCACGGCGCCGCATTCGATGTAGCGGTCGGGCAGCCCGATGCGCGTGACCTTGCGCTGAATGCCGGCGTCGAACAGCGTCTCGACCACCAAGCTCGCGAGGCCGCCGACGATCACGTGGTTCTCGGCCGTCACGATCCGGCCAACCGAGCTCGCAAACTCAGCAACAGCGTCGGCGTCGAACGGCTTGATCGTCGGGACGTGAAGCACCCCCACCGAGATACCGCGTCGTTCCAACATGGCCGCCGTATCGATGGCGCGCTCGGTCATGAGGCCGGTCGAGATGATCCCGATATCGGCTCCACTACGGAGCTTTCGGGCCTTGCCGATCGCAAATGTGTAACCTGGTTCCAGAACCACCGGGACGGCGCCCCGCAATTGCCGCATGTAGACCGGTCCGTCATGATCGGCGATCGCCAGCGTTGCCGCCTCGATCTCCGTGGCGTCGCAGGGATCAATGACCACGAGACCGGGGATCATCCGCATCAGCGCGAGATCTTCGATCGCCTGGTGGGTGCCGCCGTACCCGGTGGTGAGACCCGGCAGGCCCGCGATCAGCTTGACGTTGAGATTGGAGTGGGCGAGTGCGATGGCGACGAAGTCGAAGGCGCGCCGCGTCGCAAACACACCGTAGGTCGTGGCGAACGGCACCTTGCCGGTTCGCGCGAGGCCGGCGGCGACGGCCACCAGGTTTTGTTCGGCCATGCCCACATTGAAGAAGCGATCGGGGAACGCATCGCGGAACGGCAGGATGTCGGTGTACTTTCCGAGATCTGCAGTGAGCCCAACGATCCCGGGTCGGCTGCGGCCGAGCGTGACCATGGCCCGGCCGAACGGCGCATCGACGGTCGCACGGCCTCCGGCGGCTGCTTCGTTTTCGCCCATCGCCAGAGTGCGCACTGATTCCATCGGAGTGCTCATGCGCCCTCCCCCACGCTTTGCTCGAATTCAGCGATGATCGAGTCCCACTGCGAAACGTCGACACGGAAGAAGTGCGACTTCTCGCTGCTCTCGATGCGCCTCACACCCTTGCCCGGAAGGGTACGGAGGACGATGGCCTTGGGTCTGCCGTTGCGATTGCGCGC
>JANXSI010000514.1 GCA_025352765.1 Devosia sp.
GTAGCTCATCCAGGCTTCGGCCGGCAGCCCGTCGCGGCCGGCACGTCCGGTCTCCTGGTAGTAGGCCTCGATCGAGGCCGGCATGTCGAGGTGCGCGACGTAGCGCACGTCCGGTTTGTCGATCCCCATGCCGAAGGCGACGGTGGCGACGAGGCAAAGCCCGTCTTCCTTGAGGAAGGCATCCTGGTTCTGGCTGCGGATATTGGCCGCCATCCCGGCATGATAGGGCAGGGCGCGAATGCCCTGGTCGTTGAGCCAGCCGGCGATATCCTCGACCTTGGCACGGCTCAGGCAATAGACGATGCCGCTCTCGGATTTGTGGCGGCCGAGGAATGCCAGAAGTTGCTTCCGCGCATTGTCGCGCTCGACGATGGCGTAGGAAATGTTGGGCCGGTCGTGGCTGGTCGAAAACACCGTCGCGTCCTCGAGCCTGAGCCGCTCGACGATGTCGCGTCGCGTCGCGGGATCAGCAGTGGCCGTCAGCGCGATACGCGGCACGCCGGGGAACAATTCGGTGATTCGGGCGAGCTCGCGATATTCCGGGCGGAAGTCGTGGCCCCACTGGCTGACGCAATGCGCCTCGTCGATGGCAAAAAGCGCGATCTCGATGCCGCTCAGCATCTGCACGAAACCCGGCGTCGTCAGCCGCTCGGGCGCCACATAGAGCAGTTCCAGTTCGCCGCGCTTCAGCATGCCGCGCACTTCGGCGGACTTTTCGGGGGTCAGCGAGGAGTTGAGAGCTTCCGCCTTGACCCCGGCCTGGCGCAGCGCCTCGACCTGGTCGCGCATCAGGGCGATCAGCGGCGAGACGACAATGCCCACCCCCGGCCGGCAGAGCGCCGGCACCTGGTAGCAGACCGACTTGCCGGCGCCGGTCGGAAACAGCACCAGCGCGTCGCCGCCATTGGTGACGTGCTCGACGACGCCCGCCTGCTCGCCGCGAAAAGCGGAGTGGCCGAAGGTCTGGCGCAGCACATCGAGCGGATTTTTGAGTGGGGCGGGCAAGGGCGGGTCCGGGTGAATCGGTGCCGCCATTGAATCATGTTGCGCTGGCAGCTCCAAGTGCCGTGTCCAAGCGCCGTGCTCGACAATCCGCCCGGTTACTATGACCGAATCCCGGAAACGAAAAGGCCGGGATCGCTCCCGGCCTCGATCAGATCTGAATCGGCGTTCTGGCCCTACAGCACGAAGCGGCTGAGATCAGTGTCGGCGGCGAGCTTGCCGACGCGTTCGGCGACGTAGGCGGCGTCAACCGAAATGGTCTGGCCCTTCTTCTCGTCGGCATCGAAGCTGAGCTCCTCGACCAGCCGTTCCATGATCGTCTGCAGCCGGCGCGCGCCGATGTTTTCGACCGTCGAGTTGACCTTGACGGCCGCATCGGCAATGGCCTCGATGCCCTCGGTGGTAAACACCAGAGTCAGCCCCTCGGTCGCCATCAGCGCCACATACTGCTTGATCAGCGACGCATCGGTGTCGCTGAGAATGCCAATGAGATCGGCCTTGGTCAGCGCCTGGAGTTCCACCCGGATCGGCAGCCGGCCCTGGAGTTCCGGCAACAGGTCGGAGGGCTTGCTGACGTGGAACGCACCCGAGGCGATGAACAGGATGTGGTCGGTCTTGACCGGCCCATACTTGGTCGACACGGTCGTGCCCTCGATCAGCGGCAAGAGGTCGCGCTGCACGCCTTCGCGGCTCGGACCCGAATAGCCGCGATCGCCGCCCGCCACCTTGTCGATCTCGTCGATGAAGACGATGCCGTGGTTCTCGGTCAGCTCCACCGCCTCGCGGGTGAGCTGGTCCTGGTCGAGCAGCTTGTCGGCCTCGTCGGCGATCAGGAGCGCGTGCGAATCCTTGACCTTGACCTTGCGCTTGGCGTTCTTGCCCTGGCCCATCGCCTTGCCGATCATCTCCTGGATGTTGATGACGTTGGCGCCCTGCATGCCCGGGATATCGAACATGCCACCGCCGGCGAGCTGGCCGGAGAGTTCGACCTCGATCTCGCGCTCGTCGAGTTCGCCCGAACGGAGCTTGGTTCGAAAGCTCTCGCGCGTCGCCGAGCCGGCGCTGGCACCGACCAGCGCATCGAGCACGCGCTCTTCGGCCTTGTCGTGCGCCTGCTGATTGACGTCCTCGCGGCGGATGTCGCGCAAGACTGCAATGCCGTTCTCAACCAGGTCGCGGATCATCTGCTCGACGTCGCGGCCGACATAGCCGACCTCGGTGAACTTGGTTGCCTCTACCTTGATGAACGGCGCCTGGGCGAGCTTGGCCAGCCGGCGCGAGATCTCGGTCTTGCCGACGCCCGTCGGCCCGATCATCAGGATGTTCTTGGGCGTCACCTCGGAGCGGAGCTCGGGCGGCAGCTGCTGGCGCCGCCAGCGGTTGCGCAGGGCGACGGCAACGGCGCGCTTGGCGTCCTTCTGGCCGACAATGTAGCGGTCGAGCTCGGCAACGATCTGCCGCGGATTGAGATTGGTCTCAGCCATTTTCTTTGCTTTCCGGACGCCTTCGGGCCGAAGCGCGTCCTCTTGCCCGCCAGTGGCCGGGCCGGTGAGGTCTTCGTTCAACATA
>JANXSI010000528.1 GCA_025352765.1 Devosia sp.
CCTTCACGCCGCTGCGGAACGGATGCTTGATCTCGGTCATTTCGGTCACGAGGTCGGCGATCTCGATCAGCTCGTCCTTGGCATTGCGTCCGGTGACGATGACGTGGGTGTCGCGGGGCTTGTTTTTCAGCACGTCGAGCACCTCCTCGAGCGGCAGATAGTCGTAGCGCAAAACGATGTTGAGCTCGTCGAGCAGCACCATCTTGTAGCTCGGATCGGCAATCATGGCTTTCGCCATCTCCCACGCGCCACGCGCCGCCGCGAGGTCGCGCTGCCGGTCCTGCGTGTCCCAGGTAAAGCCTTCGCCCATCGCCTTGATTGTGACGAACTCGGGGAACTTCTCGAGCACATCGCGCTCGCCGGTGCCCCAGGCGCCCTTGACGAACTGCACGATGCCCACATTGAAGCCGTGCCCAATCGCCCGGAACACCATTCCAAACGCTGCAGTACTCTTGCCCTTGCCCTTGCCGGTATGGACGATCAGCAGCCCCCGCTCCTCGGTCTTGGTGGCGAGCATCCGCGTGCGCGCCTCCTTCTTCTTCTTCATCTTCTCCGCATGATACGCGTCGCGTTCCGCTTCGCTCATCAGCTCGGTCTTCTTGGGTGCCTTTTCGATCATGCCAGTCTCCTCAATCGGTCGGTTCAATCGCCTCCCTCCCCCTTGAGGGGAGGGACCGAGGGTGGGGGTCTCTCTCCCGCGCGACTTGAGGGCCCGGCCTCGAACCAACCCATCAGCTTGCCCCCAGCAACTCAAACGCCGAATTGCTCCGCGGCGTCCAGTACCCGCGCTCCCGCGCCTCGTTGAACTTGGCGATCAGCTCATCATAGCCGAAGCGGTTGTTCTCGCGAATGAACTCTCGCGTGAGATTATCCTCGACGAACGCCTCGAAGGCGAGGTCGAAATGATGCGTCTTGACCGCCCCCGTCGTCGCCGCGAAGGCGAACATGTAGTCGACCGTGGCGATGATCTCGAACGCCCCCTTGTAGCCGTGCCGCTTCACCCCATCGATCCATTTGGGGTTGACCACGCGCGACCGCATGACCTTGGAGATCTCCTCCTCGAGCGTCCGCGCCACCGGCCGCTCCGGCCGCGAATGATCGTTGTGATAGGCCGCCGGCCTGTGCCCGCTCAGCGTTTCCGCCGTGGCGATCAGCCCGCCCTCGAACTGATAGTAGTCGTCCGAATCGAGCAGGTCGTGCTCGCGATTGTCCTGGTTGTGCACCACCGCCTCGATGTCGCCGAGCCGCGCCGCGAACCGCGCGCGCTCGGGCGTTCCCGCGGCGTGCGCCCCATAGGCATATTGCCCCCAGTTGAGGAACGCGGTGCCGAGGTCGGCCTTGCTGGTCCACTTGCCGGAATCGATCAGCGCTTGCAGCCCCGCCCCATAGGCGCCGGGCTTGCTGCCGAAGATCCGGTGCCCGGCGCCGAGCGCCGCCTCGGCCTCGCTCGCGCCGTCCCGCATCAGCCCCAGTGCATCGGTCCGCATCCGGGCCGCAATCGGGTTCTGGTCCTCCGGCTCGTCGAGCGCCCCGATCGCCCGGATCGCCTTGTCGAACAGCGAAATCTGCTGCGGAAACGCATCGCGGAACAGTCCGGAAATCCTGAGCGTCACATCCACCCGCGGCCGCCCCAGCTTGGCCAGTGGAATGATCTCGTAGCCCGAAAGTCTGAGCGACGCAGAATCCCACACCGGCCGGGCCCCGATGAAGGCGAGCGCTTGCGCAAGGTCGTCGCCGCCCGTCCGCATGCACGACGTCCCCCAGACCGACAGCGCCAGCGACCGGAGCGCCGTGCCATGGTCCTGGTAGTGCCTCAGCAGCAGCCCCTCGGCCGATTTCTTCCCCAGCTCCCACGCCGTCGGCGTCGGAATAGCCCGATTGTCCACCGAGTAGAAATTCCGCCCCGTCGGCAACACGTCGAGCCGCCCCCGCGACGGCGCCCCCGACGGTCCCGGCGCAATGAATTTGCCATCCAGCCCATCGAGCAGCGCCTGCGTCTCGGCCGGCCCCGACGCCCGCAGTCTTGGGCGCATCACCGCCTCGATCTCACCCAGCACCACCGCCGACGCCGGACCCGGGGCAGGGGCCGTCCCCTCGATCATCGCCGCGGTGAGGTCTTCGAGATGTTCGACCATGTCACCGATGGTGCGAAGAACACGACCCCCACCCTCAATCCCTCCCCTCAAGGGGGAGGGAAGCGCAGGAGCCGCCAGTGTGGTGTCCACAGCGCCATCGACCCCCTCCCCCTTGAGGGGAGGGGCGGGGGTGGGGGTCCCTAGCGTCTCGCTCGGGCCTGTCCACTCCATCCCCAATTCCGCCGTCAGCGGATCAAACCCAAGCCGTAAGTCGTCCGCCAGCGCCCGGATGACCGACTGGTCCTCCGCCCGCTCGCCGCGCGGCACCCGCGCCAGCGCCGCCAGCAGATCGCGCTCGAACCGCCCCTTTGGCGATTGCCCGAACACATGCAGCCCGTCGCGAATCTGCGCCTCCTTGAGGTCGCAGAGGAAGGTGTCGATCGTCTTCAGCGCCTCGCCCTCGTCCGCCCCCAGCGCCACATCCCGATCGATCCGCGCGTCCCGCGCGAAATCGAGGATGCGCTTGCGCAAATGCGTCAGCCGCCGCCGGTCCATCCCTGACGCCGCGTAGTACTCGTCGAGCAGCGCCTCGAGGTCCTTCAGCGGCCCATAGGTCTCGGCCCGCGTCAGCGGCGGCACCAGGTGGTCGATGATCACCGCCCCCGTCCGGCGCTTGGCCTGCGTGCCTTCGCCGGGGTCGTTGACGATGAACGGATAAAGATGCGGCCACTCGCCGATGAGCGCCGCCGGATACGACGCGGCATCGAGCGCCGTCGCCTTGCCCGGCAGCCATTCGAGGCTGCCATGTTTGCCGTTGTGGATGATGGCATGGGTGCCGAACTCGTGCTTCAGCCACAGATAGGCCGCCAGATACGAATGCGGTGGCACCAGGTCCGGATCGTGATACGCCGCGCTCTCGTCCCGGTCATACCCCCGCGCCGGCTGCAGCAGCACGGTGACATTGCCGAACCGCACCGCCGGCAAATGAAACGCCGCTCCACGCACGAACGGATCGCCCTCCGGCTCCCCCCACCGTGCTGTGACCTCCCGCTGGATCTTGTCGGGCAGGGCCGCGAACAGGGCGCGGTACCTCGCCACGTCAAACGCAATCCCGTCCCCCCGCTCCGGATGCGCATTGGTCGGCCCGGCCTGCAGGAGCTCGATCAACGCGTTGCCAGTGGCAGGCAAACCCCCACCCCCAACCCCTCCCCTCAAGGGGGAGGGGGGCGAGAGATCGCGCAGGGTCGAGTCGATGGTCTGCCAAACTCCGTCGAGGTTGGTGGCGACGTCTCCATTCCACAATCGCAGCACCCGATACCCAGCCGCAGCCAGGAACGCATCCTTGGCCCGATCGTGACCCTGCGCCGCTTCCGTTCCATGCGAATGCCCATCGAGTTCAATGACGAGTCTCGGGTGATGGCAGGCGAAGTCCGCAAAGTACGGGCCGATCGGCACCTCCCGCCGAAAGTGAAACCCGTCTGCCTTGAAGCCTCGCAGGATCGACCAGAGCACCCGCTCCGGCGGGGTCGAACTGTTCCTCAGCTCACGCGCCCGCTCGATATTCTTCGTCCGGTGATGCGCACCATCCCGGCCAGGTCCACCGGCCCGCCCCCCTCCCCCTTGAGGGGAGGGGCTGGGGGTGGGGGTCAGAAGATATCCAGTTGAGGCGAGGGTGGCGAGCATCCCCACCGTCGACGCCGGCGCGTCATAGCCCACCCCGTTCGCCAGCCGTCCGTCCCGGATCGGATAGTTCGCGAGCACGATCCCGACCTTGCGCTCCGCCCGCGGCGTCGCCCCTAGCGTCACCCAGTTCTTCGCCAGCGCCACTGCCCGGCCCACGCCGTCCAGATCCGGGGCATAGGCCGACAGCGGGCACTCGGTCGCCGCGTGCCAGACGCTCTCGGCTTTGTGCCCGACCACAATCCCGCCGATCCGCCCGTCGAGTTCGGGCAGCACCACCTGCATGGCGAGGTCTTTCGCCGTCAGCCCCTGCACGTCGGCCGCCCACTGCGCCTTCGGCCGTCCGCCCTGCACCAGCTGGATCACTGGCGCGTCGGTCCCGGCAAACGGATTGAGCTTTGCCTCGAGCCCGTCGATGCCGAGCGCAAAGCCGGTGAGGTTGAGGATCGCCTGCGGCCGGTGCGCCGCAAACGCCGCCTGCACGAACCGGATGCAGGCGCCTTCCTTCAGCGTCGAAATCATCAGCGGCACCGGCCAGAGCCTTTGCCGCTCAAGTTCCCCGCAAAGTGCCTCGAGCGTCGCCGTCCCCGCCCCCTCGAGCGCCGCCCGATAGAACAGCACCGGCACGGCAGGCCCGTCGCCAATCGGCAGGGCCTCAGTGATCCCGCGTCCCGGCATCCAGTACCCGAACCGCGGGAAGGGCTTGGGGGACGACACTGAACCCTCGCTCCCCTCCCTCTTGAGGAGCTTCGAGCTGTCCCGAAGGGCAAATCGATCCGGTGGATCGATTTGAGGCGAGAAGGCCATGAGAGCTGCGCTCGAATGGCGGAGACCAACCCCAGCGTGACGGAAGGGGAGCCGC
>JANXSI010000536.1 GCA_025352765.1 Devosia sp.
CCGGCTCCATCAGGGCGTTCATCAGCCGGGAAAAGAAGCTGTCATTGGCCTTGCCGGGGCTTTCCTTCTTGAGCTCCACCAAGAGCGCCGAGGTGGCGTCGAGCCGGGCGCAGGCGAGCGTCGCGACGTGGAGCGCCACCAAAGGCGTGCGCTCGAGGAACTTGATGCCGTCCTTGACGACGCGCACGGCGGCCGCCTTGTCGGCGCGCACCGTGGCGCTGTTCTCGATCCCGAGCAGCACGCTCATTTCGCCGATCAGCGCCCCCGGCTCGGTGATGGTGGCGATGTCGACGCCGTCGCGCTCGACGATCAGTTTGCCCGTCTCGAGCACATAGAGATCGCCGCCCGGATCGCCCTCACGCACCAGAATCTCGCCCGGCTCGAGCGTGCGGGTGGGTTGCGAGAAGGTCATCGTCAGGAGGCTAGCCATTGCAAAATCCGGGTGCGCTTGGATGGTGGCGCCAGCAAAGGATGATGCGGGCGCGGGGTCAAGAGGGCTTAGCGCCAGCCGGCATGGCAAATCGATGCGGCGCGCAAGAGCTGCGGGGCGCACCCGGCGGGGCGGCGGCTACGGCCCGAGCCGCTTGAGCGCGGCGATGGCGCCGGGGTTGCCGGTCGCCGCGCGCTCGCGCAGGACCCTGAGATACGGCGCGACGCTCACCCCGGCCTTCCGCGCCAGCGCGAAGGCGCGATCATAGTCCGGCGTCACGCAGGGCTTGCCCAGGAAGTCGCCGTAGAAATAGATCCCGGCGGCATTGCGGGCGTCCGTCGCGCCGCGGTCGGCATTGGCGAGCAGCGAGTGGCAGCTCATCGCCACCTGCCCGGAGGGGGTGTTGATCGGCACCTCGAGCTCGGGCGGCTTGCGGCCGGGCGCGGTGCGCGCCAGCAGCTGTTCGAGCGTCGTGCGCTCCTTGCGGAGGACGAACGGCACCTTGCCCCGGCCCGTCAGCCCCAGCACATCGCCCTGCATCCGCTCGACGACGCCGCCCCAATAGAGGCGGAACGGCATGCACTCGAAGCCGCCGCCGCGCTGCCCGGTCGCCGGGTTGTAGGTGTTGGCGCCATAGGCAAAGCAGATGTCGGCGCCCTGCCGCTTCCAGCGCCCTTCGAGGATGAACTTGTTGCCCGGATACCACAGCCACGACTTACCGCCCAGCGCGAGGTATTCGACCTGCGTGCCGTGAAAATCGCCGACGCTCATATGGGTGTAGCCGCCCAGCGGCTCGGCCGCGGCGGCGGCGCCCGGCAGCAGCACGAGGAGGATGAGCCAGACGATCTGCAGCATGGTTGCACCCCCGGCCCCGCTCCTGCACTCTGGTGGAAATCGCCGGCGCCGGCAAGGGCGCGCGCGACCGGGGGAGGCCGGATGAGCTTCGCAGTGTTGATCCATCGCGCTGACTCGATCTATGCGGACGAGCCCGCCCGGCACTATCAGTTCCCTCGGCAGTATCTGTCGCGCGTGCAGGCGGCGGTGGGCGACTGGATCGTCTATTACGAACCGACCAAGGTCTTGGGCACGCGCGGCTACAACGCCATCGCCCGGCTCGAGCGGGTGGTTCCGGATCCGGCCGCGCCAGGGATGCATCGCGCGCTGATCGTGCCGGGCAGCTATCTGCAGTTCCCCAACCCGGTGCCGTTCGTGCTGGAGGACGGACTGGCCGAGACCGGGCTGCTGAACGCAGCGGGCCGGCTGTCGGGCCGCGCGCAGGCGGCGGTGCGGCCGATTTCGCCACAGGATCTCGACCGCATTGTAGAGCTCGGGCTGGCCGAGGCGAGCCCGATGCTGCCACGCATCGGCGCCGCCGAAACGCCGTTCGAGCTGGACGAGGCGCAGGCGCCGTTTTTGCTCGAACAAGCGCGCGAGCGGATCGAGCGGCTGACGAGCCGCGTGCTGCGCGACCGGGTGTTCCGCCGCGTCGTGCTCGGCGCCTATGATGCGCGCTGCGCGGTGACCGGGCTGAAACTGATCAATGGCGGCGGCCGCGCCGAAGTCGACGCGGCGCATATCAGACCGGTCGAGCACAACGGTCCCGACATCGCCAGCAACGGCGTCGCGCTCTCGGGCACAGCGCACTGGATGTTCGACCGCGGGCTGCTCGGCTTCACCGACGACCTCGAGATCGTGCTTTCCCGCCACCTCAACGACCGCGACGCCGCCGCCGGACTGATCAACCGCACCGGCCGGTTGATTGGACCAACGCTGCAGCGGGACAGACCGCATCCGGCGTTCTTGGCGTGGCACCGGGAGCATGTGTTCAAGGTATAAGTGGCCGGGAATCTTCGGACCGTTAGCCCCTCGCGACGTCGAAGGCACGGAGCGATAACCAACTACCCGACGGCCCACAGGCTAGCGGGCAATGATCTCACCCCCCCTCAAGGCCGGCGAACATACTCCGCGCCCGTCGCGCGATCGGTCAGGCGGCCGTCGCCGGTTGGCGACAGCATCAGGCTGGCCGACGCGGGCGCCTCGCTCAGATAGGCGTCGGCGACCTCCTGGCAGTCGGCGATATTGCTCGACGAGGTGACCACCTGCGCCGCCTCGATGACATAGCGCATCTCGTAGCCGGCCCCTGCGGACCCGCCCGCGGCCGGCTCGAGCGAGGTGATGACGCCGCTGACGCGCAGGTCGCAACGCCCCGCGGCGGGCGGGGCGCCGAAGGCGGTCTTGACGACACCGGTTTCCCCCAGCGGCACCGAGACGAGCTGGTAAAACACCCCGGAGCTGTGGCTCACGACGAAGTGGTAGATCGCGCCGCGGGCCGCGCTGCGCGCATCCCAGGTGCCGACCAGCGGCGCCGCCAGATGACCGGTCACCACCAGCCCGACATGAAACGTCGCCGTATTGCCGGCGAGCGCCGGTGCGACAAGGAGCAGCGACAGGGATGCGGCCGATGCGAGTTTCACGAGGTCCCCCCGTGTCGTTGCTGCCGCAAATGAGCCTTAGCCCGAACGCACCGCGCGAGGGAGGGGGATGTGTGGAACATCGTTAAAGCTGGCGCGGGGGCAGCCGGGCGGAGCTGCCCCCGGTAAAGGAAGCCCCCTCACCCGGCGCTGCGCGCCACCCTCTCCCCGAAGGGGCGAGGGGAAGGCGGTGCGGACTGCTGGCGCGGCCCCTAATCATCGCCCATCTTCAGCGCCGCGATGAACGCCTCCTGCGGGATGTCGACATTGCCGTATTGCCGCATCTTGGCCTTGCCCTTCTTCTGCTTTTCGAGAAGTTTTCGCTTTCGCGTGGCGTCGCCGCCGTAGCATTTCGCCGTCACGTCCTTGCGCATGGCGCGGACGGTTTCGCGGGCGATGATCTTGCCGCCGTTTGCGGCCTGGATCGGGATGACGAAGAGATGCGGCGGGATCAGCTCCTTGAGCTTTTCGCACATCTGCCTGCCGCGGTTTTCAGCGACGGTGCGGTGGACCAGCATCGAGAGCGCGTCCACCGGCTCGGCATTGACCAGGATGGTGAGCTTCACCAAGTCGCCGACGCGATAGTCGGAAAGCGTGTAGTCGAAGCTGGCGTAGCCGGCGCTGATCGATTTGAGTCTGTCGTAAAAGTCGAAGACCACTTCGTTGAGCGGCAGGTCGTATTCGATCATCGCGCGGTTGCCCACATAGGTCATGTTGCGCTGGATGCCGCGGCGGTCCTGGCAGAGTTTCAGGATCGAGCCGAGATATTCGTCCGGTGTGAGGATGGTGGCCTTGATCCAGGGCTCGCGGATCTCCTCGATGCGCACCACGTCCGGCATGTCGGCCGGATTGTGCAGGTGCATCGTCTCGCCATTGGTGAGCGCGATCTCGTAAACCACCGACGGCGCGGTGGCGATGAGATCGAGATCGAACTCGCGGCTCAGCCGCTCCTGGATGATCTCGAGATGGAGGAGGCCGAGGAAGCCGCAGCGGAAGCCGAAGCCGAGCGCGGCCGAGGTCTCCATCTCGTAGCTGAACGACGCATCGTTGAGCCGTAGCTTGCCCATCGCTTCGCGCAAGAGCTCGAAGTCCGAGGCGTCGACCGGGAACAGGCCGCAGAACACCACCGGCTGCGCCGGGCGGAAGCCGGGGAACGGCGTCGTCGTCGGGCGTCGGTCGTCGGTGATGGTGTCGCCGACATTGGTATCGGCCACCTGCTTGATCGAGGCGGTGAAAAAGCCGATCTCGCCCGGCCCGAGTTCGCCGATGTCGACGAGCTTGGGCGTGAACACGCCGACGCGGTCGAGCTCGTAGGCCGCATTGGCATTCATCATCCGGATTTTTTGCCCCTTCCGGATGGTCCCGTCGATCACCCGGATCAAGACCACGACGCCGAGGTACGTGTCGTACCAGCTGTCGACGAGCAGCGCCTTGAGCGGCGCCTTGGCGTCGCCCTTGGGCGCCGGCAGGCGGTTGACGATCGCTTCGAGCACATCGGGGATGCCGAGGCCGGTTTTGGCCGAAATCTCGATGGCGTCCGAGGCATCGAGCCCGATCACGTCCTCGATCTGCTGCTTGACCTTGCCGACATCGGCGGCGGGCAGATCGACCTTGTTGATCACCGGCACGATCTCGTGGCCGGCATCGAGCGCGTGGTAAACGTTGGCGAGGGTCTGCGCCTCGACGCCCTGGGTGGCATCGACCACCAGCAGCGAGCCGTCGACGGCGGCCATCGAGCGCGACACCTCGTAGGCGAAATCGACGTGGCCGGGGGTATCGATCAGGTTGAGGACGTAGTTTTCGCCGTTCTTGGCCTTGTAGTTGAGGCGAACCGTCTGCGCCTTGATGGTGATGCCGCGCTCGCGCTCGATGTCCATCGAATCGAGCACCTGCTCCTTCATCTCGCGGGCCTCGAGGCCCCCGGTGGTCTGGATCAGCCGGTCAGCCAGCGTCGATTTGCCGTGGTCGATATGGGCGACGATGGAGAAATTGCGGATGTGGTCGAGCGGAACGGTCATGAATCTCTGTCTTTTGCGGGCAAAAGCGCCGCGATCGGTCGAGTTTGCGCGCGAAACGCGCCCGGGGATCTCTTGTCTGCGCGCTGACGCGCCGCTGTGGCGCTGATAGCAGGCGCGGGCCACCGGGGCAAACGTGGTTTATGCGGGGTTAACACGCCAGCGGGCGGACCGCCCGCAGTCCGAACGGCGCCGGGCTGCCGAGTTGAGCGGCGGAACCTTCGCGCGTCCGCGGAATTACAGGAGATTGGACGGGACTTTGACCAATGCCGACGACTCCCCGACGCTGGGTGCTGCGCGAACGCACATCCGCAGCGCATTCAGCCGTTGATGCCGCCATCGGCGCGTTCGGCGATCTGACGGGCTACACCGCCTATCTGCAATCGATTGCCGCCTTCCGCCAGCCGCTCGAACGGCAATTGGCGGCGTTCGCTTTCCCGCCGGACCTTGAGGGCTGGCGGCCGACCGCGGTGGGCGCCGCGATCAGTGCCGACCTCGTCGATCTCGGCGTCCCGCCGGCGTCACGCCCTGCCGGCGACCTCGCACTGCGTGGCGACGGACTGTTCGGCGCGCTCTACGTGCTCGAAGGCTCGGCGCTCGGGGCCCGCCTGCTCTTCGAGCGGGCGAAAACCCTCGGCCTGTCGTCCGAATTCGGCGCCCGGCACCTGGCGCTCCTCAGCCGCAGCATCGAGGGCTGGCGGGGCTTTCTCGACCGGCTCGAGGCCGCCGAGCCCTTCGACATCGATCAGGCGGTCGAGACCTCGGTCGCGGTATTCGCCCGCGCCCGCGCCGCTTTTGAAGGATCGCTGCATGGCTGAGACGACCCTAGCCCCCTCGCCCGTCGATCTCACCAACTGCGATATCGAACCGATCCACATTCCCGGCAGCATCCAGCCGCACGGCGCGCTGCTGGCGCTCGACGTCAGCATGACGCAGGTGCTTCGCCACTCGGCCAATGCCGCCGCCCTGCTCGGCCTCGAAGGCGAGATCAACGGCGCCGCGATCGGCGATCTGCTCGGCGAGCGGCTGGCGCACGATTTGCGCAATGCGCTCGGCACCATGGGCGACACCGCCCGCCCGGCCCTCTTGTTCGGCCAGGCCGGTCCCAAGGGCGGCCGCTTCGACATCGCCGTACACTGCCACCGCTCGACCGTGATCGTCGAATTCGAGGCGGTCGAGGCCGGCAGCGAGCTGCCGCTGCAGCTTAGCCGCACGATGGTCGATCGTATCGCTCGGCTCGACACCGTCGACAGCCTGGTCAAGGTCACGGCGCGGCTGGTCCGCAGCGTTCTCGGCTACGACCGGGTGATGATCTATCAGTTCCAGGCCGATGGCTCGGGCAAGGTCATCTCCGAAGCCAAGCGAGGAGACCTCGAGAGCTTCCTCGGGCAGTATTTCCCGTTCAGCGACATCCCCCGCCAGGCCCGCGCGCTCTACCTCAAGAACACCATTCGGATCATCAGCTCGGCGAGCTACCAGCCGGTGCGGCTCAACCCGCAATACGACCTGTCGGGCGAGCCGCTCGATCTGAGTTATGCGCACCTGCGCTCGGTCTCGCCGATCCACCTCGAATATCTGCGCAATATGGGCGTCGGCGCCTCGATGTCGATCTCGATCATCGTCGACGGCGAGCTGTGGGGGCTGATCGCCTGCCACCACTACGCCCCGCGCACGCTGCCCATGGGCATGCGCGTCGCGGCGGAACTCTTCGGCCAGTTCTTCTCGCTGCACCTCGGCGCGCTGCGCGAAAAGCGCCGGCTGAAGGTCGCAACCGAAGCGCGCGCCTATCTCGATCACGTGCTGACGCTCACCACCCAGCACGACGTGCGCGACGTGCTGACCGAGCGCGTCGCCGATTTTGCCAGGCTGATGCCCAATGACGGCGTGGCGCTTTATATCGATGGCCAGTGGAGCGCCTATGGTTCCGCACCCTCGCCGGCCGATGGCATGGCGCTCGCCCGGTTCATCGGCGGCGTTGCCGATGGCGCGATCTGGGCCTCCCACTCGCTGGTGCAACAATTGCCCGCCGCGACCGCCTACGCGCAGGCCGCCGCGGGGGTTCTGGCCATTCCGCTGTCGCAGGCCCCGCGCGACTATCTGCTGTTCTTCCGCAAGGAGCTGACGCAAACCCTCGACTGGGCCGGCAATCCCGACAAGACCTACGAGACCGGCCCGCTTGGCGACCGGCTGACGCCGCGCAAGAGCTTTGCCATCTGGAAGCAGACGGTCCAGCAGCAATCGCAGCCCTGGACCGAGTCCGACCGCCAGATCGCCGAAGCGACCCGCGTCGCCCTGGTCGAGGTGGTGATGCGGCACAGCGAACTGTTGCAGCAGGAGCGCAGCAAGGCCGATTTGCGCCAGCGCATGCTCAACGAGGAACTGAACCATCGCGTCAAGAACATCCTGTCGGTAATCCGCTCGCTGGTCGGCCAGCCGCCGCGCGAGGGCCAGACGCTGCGGGACTATGTCGAGACGCTCAAGGGGCGCATCCAGTCGCTGAGCTTTGCCCACGACCAGGTGGTGCGCGGCGAAGGCGGCGGCCTGCTCAGCGAACTCGTCAATGCCGAGCTCACGCCCTATCGCAGCCAGCAGACGGCGATCCGCGTCACCGACGATCGCGTCTGGCTCGACAGCCGCGCCTATTCGGTGCTGGCGCTTGTGCTGCACGAGTTGGCCACCAACGCCGCCAAATACGGCGCGCTGTCGGTCGCCGGCGGCAAGCTGGAGGTACGATCCTCCCTGGAGCCCACCGGCGAGTGCG
>JANXSI010000606.1 GCA_025352765.1 Devosia sp.
GCGGCTCAATTTCCTCACCGGCGAGACCGGCTCAGGCAAGACCACGCTGTTCAAGATGGCGCTCAAGTCGCTCGAGCCGGCCTCGGGGCGCGTCCTCGTCGATGGCACGCCGCTGGCCGAGATCGCCCGGGTGGACTGGTACTCGGTGATCGGCGTCGTGCCGCAGGAGATCATGCTGCTCAACGACACGATCGGTGCCAACATCGTCCTCGGCCGGCCGCTCGACGAGGTCCGGCTGCGCCGCGCGGTGGAGCGCGCCTCGATTGCGAAGTTCATCGACGGGCTGCCGGAACACCTCGAAACCCGGATTGGCGAGCGCGGACTGAAGCTCTCGGGCGGCGAGCGGCAGCGCGTCGCCATCGCCCGGGCGCTCTATGCCGACCCGCAGATCCTCTTCCTCGACGAGGCGAGTTCGGCGCTCGACGAGCGCACCGAGGCCGAAATCATGGGCGAGATCCGCGCGCTTGCGGCGGAGATGACCATCATGGCGATCACCCATCGCAAGACCGTCATCCGGCCGGGCGATGCGGTGGTCGAGCTGTCGGGGACTGGGGTGAGCGAACGGATCGCGGCGTGATGGCCCGGACGCGAGGCGTCCTAGAGCTTGCCCGTGAGCATCAAGAACGGCGTTACGGCGAGGGTGAGCAACAAGAGAATCAACCAGCCGACCTGAAACAAACTCATCACGCAAACTCCTCAATCAAAACGCCGCGGAGTCTGAACAGTGTTGGTAAACGAAGCGTAAACGCCCGGGCTCAGCGCTGGCTGGCCCGCCTCGGTTCAACGGTCTCCAGACATTGCGGCTGCCCGCCCCGCCACACCACGATGTCGACGACGTCGCCACCACGGGTGAGGTAGCGCGCCACGTGCTGGGTGTCGCGGATCGCGTCGTCGATCTTGTCGTACGGAGGGCCGACGGCCCCGCCCATGGCGATGCTCCAGCCACCGCCCTGCGGTATAATATCGTATCTGAGACGCGCCATGCCCGTACTCCTCAACATGACGCTCTGCAGTATGTCAGCCCAATGCACCGGACTGCCGTAAGGTTTCAGACAGCGTCGATAAATCTGCCGGACATGTCTTTTCTAAACGACGGGCTCCGGTCGACCTGCGAATTTCCCGATCGTGACCAGTGCCCTTGTGGTGCACCTGGATGCCAACGTCGCGGGCGCCAATCACGCAATTCCGCTGGATCTTGAGGAATTGGACATGGCCAACCTGTCGCATCTTTCGCACGTTCTGATTCTCGAGGACGAGCCGCTGATCCTGTTCGACCTCGAGTCGACGCTGAGCGATGCGGGCGTGGCCAGGATCACCAGCACGATTTCGGTGGGCGAAGCGCTCGATGCGCTGGCGGCAGGGCGGTTCGATGCCGCCGTACTCGATCTGCATCTGGGCCGCAGCGGCTGGAGCTACGATGTGGCGCGGCGCCTGCAGGAGCTGGGCATTCCCTTCATCTTCACGAGCGGTACGGTCGATGTCGCGGACGGCTTCCGAACGGTGCCGCTCGTCACCAAACCGTTCTCCTCCGACCAGTTGTTGTCGGCGCTGCTCCAGGTCAGCTCCGATCCGCGCTCGCAGGCGGCGCAATAGGCGCGCGATTCCCGGTCGCGAATTTGGTCTTGCCAAGTGCCGCGAATGCCGCCAGTCTCGGTCTCGAGTTCAACAATCCAAAGGAGGTGATCCAATGTTGCATCAGAAATCGTCGGTTTCGAAGGGTTTTGGATCGTTGCGTTTCTTTATGGAGCAGCCTCTGTAGTCGTCGCAGCGGTCTCGGGCATCAGAGCCCAGGGACCCGGACACAACCGCGAAATCGGGATCGGGCCGCCAGTCTTGGCGGCCCTTTCTTTTTGACTGCGAGCAGTCGGGACTCCTCTCCCGCCCGCGGGGGAGGTGTCACGCGTCAGCGTGACGGAGGGGGGAGCACACGCACGGTGCAAGCGGCTCCCCCCTTCCGGCGCTTCGCGCCACCTTCCCCCGCAAGCGGGAGAAGGACCCGACTGCCAGCCCCCGCCTTGCGAACCCTGGGGCAGAAGGGTATTCCCACCCCATGAACGCCGTCACCCCCGCCATCCCCGCCGAAAAACGCCTACCGTACCAGTCGCGCCGGACCTTTGCGATCATCTCGCATCCCGACGCCGGCAAGACCACGCTGACCGAAAAGCTGCTGGCGGCCTCGGGCGCCATCAACCAGGCGGGCGCCGTGCGCGGCCGCGCCAATGCCCGCGCCACCCGCTCGGACTGGATGGAGATCGAGCAGCAGCGCGGCATCTCGATCTCGTCCTCGGTGATGACCTTCGAGCACCTGGGGCTGACCTTCAACCTGCTCGATACCCCCGGCCACTCGGACTTTTCGGAAGACACCTACCGGACGCTGACCGCGGTCGACGCGGCCGTCATGGTCATCGACGTCGCCAAGGGCATCGAGAGCCAGACCCTCAAACTGTTCGAAGTGTGCCGGCTGCGCGACATCCCGATCATCACCTTTGCCAACAAGGTGGACCGCGAGGGCAAGGACCCCATCGCCATCCTCGATGAGATCGCCGACACCCTGGCGCTCGACGTCACCCCGGTGGTCTGGCCGCTCGGGCAGGGCGTCGACTTCAAGGGCACCGTCGATCTCATCGGCAAGCAGGTGCTGAAGGCCAATGGCGAGGTGCTCGCGACGTTCGCCGACCCGGACGAGCTGCTCAACAACGCGGCGCTCACCGCCGACCCGGTGATCAAGGCGTCGCTCGAAGGCCTCGAACTCGCCCGCATCGGCTATCCAGAATTCGACCTCGAGACCTACCGCGCCGGCCATCTGACCCCGGTGATCTTCGGCTCGGCGCTGAAGACCGTGTCGGTGCCGCAACTGCTGCTCGCGCTCGGCACCTGGGCGCCCGAGCCGCGGCCGCAGCCGGCCGATCCGACACCGATCGATCCGAGCGACAGCAAGGTCACCGGCTTCGTGTTCAAGGTACAGGCCAACATGGACGCCAACCACCGCGACCGCGTGGCCTTCCTTCGCCTCAGCTCAGGCACGTTCAAGCGCGGCATGAAGCTCAGGAACGTTCGCACCGGCAAGGACCTCGCTGTCGCCAACCCGATGTTCTTTCTGGGCCACGACCGCGAGCTCGCCGAAGAGGCGGTCGCCGGCGACATCGTCGGCATCCCCAATCACGGCACGCTCAGCGTCGGCGACACGCTGACCGAAGGCCCGACCATCAAGGTCACCGGCATTCCGAACTTCGCGCCCGAAATCATCCGCCGCGTCCGCCTCACCGATCCGATCAAGGCCAAGCAGTTGAGCAAGGCGCTCAGCGATCTGGCCGAAGAGGGCGTGGCGCAGGTGTTCCGCCGCATGGTCGGTGCCGACTATATCGTGGGCGTTGTCGGTCAGCTGCAGCTCGAAGTGCTGCAGGCGCGCATCCTCAAGGAATACAACGTCCCCATTGCCTTCGAGAGCATCAATTTCGAGATGGCGCGCTGGGTCCGCTCCGACGACAAGAAGGAGCTCGACCGCTTCATCGCGGCCCAGAAGATGGAGTTCGCCGAGGACAAGGACGGCGACCCCGTTTACCTCGCCCAATCCAGCTGGTGGCTTGGCCGCGCCCAGCGCGACAATCCGAAAGTAGAGTTCCTCGCAACGAAGGAACGGCATTAACAAGACGGATAGGGAGAAGAGAATGGCTGCAACGATCGGCTTTGTCGGCCTTGGCCTCATGGGCCATGGCATCGCCAAGAACATCGTCGAAAAAGGCTACCCTCTGACCGTGATCGGCCATCGCAACCGGGCGCCGATCGACGACTTGGTCAAGCGTGGGGCCGTGGAGGTGACGACGCCGCGCGAGGTCGCCGAGAGGAGCGATATCGTGTTCCTGTGCGTTACCGGTTCGCGTGAAGTCGAAGCCATTGTCCGCGGCGACGGCGGAGCCGGGGCCGCCGACAGCCTGAAGGCCGGACTGAAGCCCGGCTCGATCGTGGTGGATTGCTCGACGGCCGATCCGGGCTCGACGGTGAAGCTCGCAGCCGATCTGCTGGCCAGCGGTATCCACTATGCCGATGCGCCGCTGGGTGGAACGCCAGTCCAGGCGAGCGCAGGCACCCTGAGTGCCATGGTTGGGGCCACGGACGAGACGTTTGCCCGGATCAAGCCCGTGCTCGAGACCTGGGCGGCAAAGATCGTCCATGTCGGTCCGGCCGGCGACGGTCACCGGCTGAAGCTGCTCAACAATTTCCTCTCGCTTGGCTATGCGGCGATCTATGCGGAAGCGCTGGCGCTCGCCAACAGGACAGGCATTACGTCGGAGACGCTCGACAGCGTGATCCGCGGGGGTCGCATGGATTGCGGCTTCTATCAGACCTTCATGGGCTACACGATCGACGGCAATCGCGAGGCTCACAAGTTCACCATCGCCAACGCCCTCAAGGATCTGACCTATCTCGGGTCGATGGCGGAAGAGGTCCAGCTCGTCAACTCGATCGGCACGGCCGTCAGAAACAGCTTCGCACTCGCCTACAATACCGGCGGCGACGGGCCGCAGGACTACGTTCCGCATTTGCCCGAATACATCGGTCGCGCCAACGGCGTCGACCTCACGCCCAAAAAGCTGAAAGACTGAGGTCCTGATGATGAACACACGTACCCTTGGCAAGACCGGCTACACCGTCAGCGAGATCGGTCTCGGCTGCTGGCAGATGGGCGGCGATTTTGGCAAGATGGGCGACGAGACCGCGGCCGAGATCCTCAAGACCGCGCGCTCGCTCGACGTCAATTTCTGGGACACTGCCGACGTCTATGGCGGCGGCATGAGCGAGAGCCGGATCGGCGCCTTCAATGACAAGAAAGGCGTTCTGATTGCGACCAAGCTTGGACGCGGCAGCCAGTTTCCCGGGATGACCCGCTATACCAAGCAGAACGTCAAGGACAGCCTTGCCGGCTCGATCAAGCGGCTCGGCGTCGAGGTGCTCGATCTCGCGCAACTCCACTGCATCCCGATCGACGTGCTGCGCGATGGCGGCATCTTCGCCATCATGGACGATGCCCGCGATGCCGGCATGATCCGCCATTGGGGTGCCAGCGTCCAGACCGTCGAGGAGGGCATGCTCGCCATGCGGTCCGAGCACTGCGTGTCGCTGCAGACGATCTTCAACCTGTTCCGGCAGGACGCGATCGAGACGCTGTTTCCCGCGGCGCAGAAAGCCAATGTGGGGATCATCGTCCGCCTGCCGCTCGCCTCCGGCCTGTTGTCGGGCAAGATGAGCAAGGACACGGTGTTCGCCAAGGAAGACCACCGCAACTACAACCGCGACGGTGACTCGTTCTACGTCGGCGAGACCTTCTCGGGCCTGCCGTTCGAGACCGGCGTCGGGCTCGCCGACCAGCTCAAGCAGTTCCTGCCCAAGGGCATGAGCCTGCCGCATCTGGCGCTGCGCTGGATCCTCGATCAGCCGGCGGTCTCGACCATCATTGCGGGCGTCACCCGGCCCGACCAGCTGCGCGACAATGTGGAGACGACCAGGATGGACCCGCTGCCCGAAGCGCTGGCCGAAAAGCTCAAGGACTTCTATCTCGACAAGATCCGCCCCAACGTGCGCGGCGGGATCTAGCGGACGCCTGGGCTCGCGGTTCCTTTGCCTTCTCCCCGTGTGGGAGAAGGCGCTCCAACGGTTGGCACCGCGCTCTTGGCGCCCCACTCAGCCGTTCTCGCCCTCGGCCGATCCGCCTCCCATAAGGGGAGCGGGGAAGCCCCGACCGTCGGCCGGGCGCGCTTGTTCAATCTCCCGTGCCGCCCTTCCAAACCCCTCTCCGGCAACCTAGATTAGCCGCACCCACCGAATTGAATGAGCCCCCATCCATGTCCGTGCATGCTGCTTTCGACCTCGTTCGCGACGAAACCATCCCCGAAATCGCCTCCGGGGTGACGCTTTACCGGCACAAGAAGACCGGCGCGGAGTTTCTGAGCTTCGTCAACGACGACGAAAACAAGGTGTTCGGCATCACCTTCAAGACGCCGCCCGAGGATTCGACGGGCGTGGCGCATATTCTCGAGCATTCGGTGCTCTGCGGCAGCCGCAAATATCCGGTCAAGAAGCCGTTCGTCGAACTGATCAAGAGTTCGATGAACACCTTCCTCAACGCCATGACGTTCCCGGACAAGACCGCCTATCCGGTGGCGAGCCAGAACCTCCAGGATTTCTACAATCTCGTCGACGTCTATCTCGACGCGGTGTTCTTCCCGCTGATCACCGAGGACACCTTCCGCCAGGAGGGCTGGCACTACGAGGCCGACGGCACGCAGATGCCATTGGCGTTCAAGGGCGTGGTGTTCAACGAGATGAAGGGCGCCTATTCGTCGCCGGCGGCGGTGCTGGGCAAGCTCAGCCAGCAATCGCTCTATCCCGACAACGCCTATGGGGTAAATTCGGGCGGCGACCCCAAGGCCATCCCGGATCTCACCTACCACTATTTCAAGAACTTCCATAAGCGGTTTTACCATCCGTCGAACGCCAGAATCGTGTTCTACGGCGATGATCCGGCGGATCGTCGCTTCGACATTCTCGACGAATATCTGAGCCAGTTCGACGCGGCGCCGGTCGATGCCGCGGTGCGGCTGCAGCCGCGCTGGAGCGTGCCGAAACACCTCGAGGGCACCTATTCGGCCAACGAGGCCGAGCCCGGCAAGAAGACCGGCATGGTGCAGATCAGCTGGATGCTCGACGAGATCGACAATCCGGAAAAGCTGCTGGCGCTCAGCGTGCTCGAGCACATCCTCGTGGGCAATTCTGCCTCGCCGCTGCGCAAGGCCCTGACCGAATCGGGTCTGGGCGAAGGGCTCACCGGCTCGGGCCTTGCCGACGATTACCTGCAGCCCTATTTCACCGTCGGCATGAAGGGCATCGACGAGGCCGACGGCGGCAAGGTCGAGGCGCTGGTGCTCGAGACGCTCGGCAAGCTGGTCAAGGAC
>JANXSI010000070.1 GCA_025352765.1 Devosia sp.
CAGCCAGATGATGACCAGCAGCCCCGGCACCAGAAAACCCGCGCTGGTGAAGACGCTGTCGGGAATGGCTTCGCGCAGTCGGAACAGGCCCTGCCGCTTCTGTGCCTTGCGGCGATCGGCACGGCCGGCGGCAGCGGCTTCGGCAACGGTCAATCGAGGGGCCATGGGACTACTTGGACAAGGAACGGCCGGCGCACATGGGCGCCGGCCCGAAGGGTGAGGTTACTTCCCGGCGACCGCGTGCAGCGCCGTTAGGTCGAGCATCTCGTCGCCGGTCGGCAGCACCTTGATCTCGTCGGGCTTGGCTTCCTGCATGATCTTGCCGATGTCGCCGACCGTCGCCTGGAAGTCCCCGCCGAGCGCCTTGACGTTCTCGTCGAGGCTGTAGAGCTGGACGCCGGCAAACGCCGTCTTGAACTCCTCCATCGGGCTGCCGACGGCATCGGCGATGATCTTTCCGCCTTCCTCGGGGTTGGCGCGCAGGAACACCACGGCCTCGTTCCAGGCTTTGATGATGCCTTCGAGTTCCTTCTGGTGGCCGGTGATGAAGCTCGTCTGCGCCGCCAGCACGTCGCTGATCAGGCCCGGCTTCTCGCCGGCGCTGTAGAGGATCTTGAAGTCCGGGCCCTGGGCGAGCGCCGCCGAGATATAGGGCTCATAGGTCACCGCCACGTCGACGCGGCCGGCGATCAGCGCGAGGCCGGCATCCGAGGCATTGATCGGCACCGCCTCGACGTCCTTGATGGTCATCCCGTTGGCGTTGAGCGCATAGTTGATCAGGAGGTCGCTCGTCGCGCCGACCTCGAAGGCCACCTTCTTGCCCTTGATCTCGGCGATCGACTTGATCGACTTGCCGGCCAGCACCGCGTCGGCGGTGGTCGAGCCGTCCATGAGCATGAAGCCCTTGAGATCGACGCCGTTGTTGCGCTGCAGGATCACGCCGTTGGTCGCGATCGAGGTGACCTGGATGTTGCCGCTGGCGAGCGCCGCCGCGATGTCCTGGTCGTAGCTGAAGTTGACCAGCGCCGCATCGACGCCCTGTTCCTTGAAGAAGCCCTTGGCCTCGGCGATCCATAGCGGGCCGTAGCCCAGCCAGGGCTGCAGCCCGATCTTGATGGTCTCGGCCTGCGCCGGAACGGCCGCGAGCAGGGCAATCGCCGTGCCGGCAAGGGTCAGTTTTGCGAATTTCATGGGCAGATCCTCTGGATGGCGAGATAGGGTGCAGATGCTGTCGGCATTCTTCTACGGTAATTCCTCGTTTGAAAAGTGCGTCAGCAGATTCCGCGTCAGCCGGCCGACGTCATTGTCGGCCCCGGGACCGGGGAGGGCCCCGAGGAACGACACCGAACTGGCCGAAAACACCGCGCCGCCCGAGGCATGCCGCCAGAAGATCATGTCGGCCCGGCGCTGCGCCGCGCGTTCCGGCGCCCCCGCCTCGAACCACTTACCGGGGTCTCCCACATAGTCGTCGGGAAAGCCGGTGGCCGTTGCCAGCACCACCACGTCAGGCGGCGTGCCCAGGTGCGGGCTCGTGCAGTCCACCTCATAGCCGGCGGCGCCGCCCAGCACGATGCTGCTGCCGCCGAACACCTCGCTCACCCCCTCGAACAACCAGTCGAACTCGGTGCTGGCTGCCGTACGGGTGAACGGCAACGCTTTCGAAAACCCCATCAGCGAGATGCCGACGCCGACGAGCTTGTATTCGCCCCGGCCGCGATCCCGGAAATAGCCACCGGGCTCGTTGGTCAGCGCCAGCGGCATTTCGCCGAGCGGGCCGTCCCAGGTCCGGCCCGACTGCGTCGGCCCGCGCCGCAGTTCCATCAGATCGTCCTTGAAGGCAACCACCGCCGCAAAGCCGTTGCCGCCCAGGTAGGCGAGATGGCCGCCTTGCGCGATATAGGCGCGGTAGGCCTCTTCCATCGCGCTCGACAGATATTCGGGGTGGCTGCCGGTGGCGACGCCGGCATAGCGCGACAGCAGCTCGACGCCGCCCGTGTGCAGCTCGGCGTCGGTGACCACGTCGATGGCGATGCCGTCTCGCGCGCAGAATTTGAGGAAGTGCAGATCCACTGGCAGCCCGTGCGGGTCGCCGCAGAGCGGATACACATAGTCGTCGCGCACCGTCGCCTTCGGCCGCCGGGTCGAGGCCAGCGACACGCCGCTGCCGTCAGCGTGGTAGTCGTAAAGCGAGCGCAACTCGTTATCGCGGGCGAATTCGTGCGCCCGGTCCGTCCCGATCCACTCGTAAAGATGCGGCGGCAGATGCTCGTCGGCATAGGCGAGATAGGTCGCCGTCGGCACGACGAACAGCAGCCTCGCCTTGGGCACGGCGGCCGTGACGAAAAACGGGATGCGCTCAACGTTCTCGCCCGCCACCAGCTCGAACGCATAGACCCCGGACTCCGCCTCCGCCGGCACCTCGGCTTCGTAGCTCGCCGGCCAATCGAGCCCGGCAAGGTCGGTGTCATGGAGGTGGATCGCATCATAGTGGGCCGGCGTCCGTCGCGGATCGAGACTGGTGCCGTCCCAGCGCGCCGAGGTAACGCAGAATGTGGGGTTGCCATGGAACACCAGCCCGACGCTGTCCGCCAGCAGCGGGCCCGTGCTGAACAGCGTTGGGAACGACCAAAGCACCTGCCGCGTCGCCCCGCTGATCGCAATCGCGGCGAGCCGGCAGTTGAGCGTCGGCTCGACCTCGGCGCGGTCCGAGCCGAACCGCAGCATGGTCGGGTCGAGCAGCCGCATCGGCGCTGTCAGACTGAAGGGTTTGAAGGCCTCGAGCGAAGTGATCACCAGCTCGCCGCCGTCGCGGTCGATGCGAAAGCCGAGCCACTCCCTCAGCGGGATCGTCCCAAGGACGGCATCGCCTTCGAGGCTGCGAAACACCAGCCGATCGCCATCAAGCCGCAGCGCCTCGTGGCCGGCGTCGAGCAGCGTCCGCACGCCTTCGTTGCGCGTTGCCATGAATTCGAACGCGATGCTCTCGATCCGCCCGAGAGGCCAGAGATCGTCGACCTCGAGCCAGGCCCCTTGCGACAATGTGCCGTGCAGAGCCGGCGTCACGGTCGCGACCGGCCAGGCTTCCATCGGCATACCATCGCGATCGAGCCGCCGGATGCGCACCGAACTGATCTCGCGGTCGGTCGAGATGCTGAGCCGCCGCAGCCCGGCCGGGCCGCTCCACGGCTCGGCATAGCCGGCAATCGCCATCGCGCGGTGGTTCACCTGTCGAAGCATGCCGATGCGTCCAAAGCCCGCTTGCGCCCCGCCCCGGGGTTTCGCGTCATCTTATCGTCGTCGCGCCCGTTGAGCACAACGCCCATTTCCAAGCGCGTCGGCATGTCGCAATAGTGCGCATCGCACAGGGAGTGCCCATGACCAGCAAGGCTGCTGCACGCTTCGACCTCACCGGACAGATCGCGCTGGTCACCGGCGCCAGCCGCGGCATCGGCGCGGCGCTGGCCCTGGGACTCGCCGAAGCGGGCGCCGACGTGATCCTCGCGGCCCGCAGCCACGGGGCGCTCGACGAAGTCGCGGCCCAGATCCGGGCGCTCGGCCGCAAAGCCTGGGTCGAGTCGCTCGATGTCGCCGACATCGCCTCGATCGACGCGCTGTTCGCGCGGCTCGCGACGGCATCGGTCACCCCGACCATCCTCGTCAACAACGCCGGCACCGAAGAGGTGACCCCCTCGCTCGACGTCACCGAGGCGATCTGGGACAGGATCGTCGACACCAACCTCAAGGGCGCCTTCTTCGTCGCCCGCGCCTTCGCCGCCGCGTGTCTTGCCGCCGACCATCGCGGCAGCATCGTCAATCTCTGCTCGCTCAGTTCCGAAGTCGGAATCCCGACCGCGGCGCCCTATACCTCGTCCAAGAGTGGTCTTGCCGGCATGACCCGGGCACTCGCCGCCGAATGGGCGCCGCGCGGCATCCGCGTCAACGGCCTCGGGCCTGGCTATTTCGAGACCGAAATGACCGCCAGCTTCTACGCCGACGCCGCCTGGCGGGCGGCGATGCTGCAAAAACTTCCGCTCGGCCGGTTCGGCGAACTCGACGACCTCGTCGGCGCCGCGATCTATCTCTGCGCCCCTGCCTCGGCCTACGTCACCGGGCAGGTGCTCTACGTCGACGGCGGCTACCTCGCGAGCATCTGACAATGACCCAAAAGCCTCCCGTGCAGGTCGCGCTGACCTTCGATTTCGACGCCTATTCCACCTGGATCGGCAGCCACAACGCCACTTCGCCCAGCATGCTGTCGCGCGGCGAGTTCGGCCCGGTCGGCGTCCGGCGCATCCTGCCGCTGCTCGAGCGCTTCGGCATCAAGGCGACCTTCTTCGTCCCCGGCCACACCGCGCTGGCGTTTCCGAGCGCCGTGTGCGCCATCCGCGATGGCGGCCACGAGATCGGCCACCATGGCTGGGTGCACGAGAACCCGGTGCTGCTGTCGCCCGACGAGGAGCGGCACGTCCTGCTGCGCGGCCTCGAGGCGCTTGAGCAGGTCGCTGGCGTTCGCCCCACCGGCTATCGCTCGCCCGCCTGGGACAACAGTTCTGCGACCGTGCCGCTGCTGCTCGAGCACGGGTTCGAGTACGAAAGCTCGATGATGGGCCACGACTACGAGCCCTATTGGTGCCGGGTCGGCGATGCCTGGAGCAAGACCGAAGCCTTCGAGTTCGGCACCCCGGTCGATCTCGTCGAACTGCCGGTCGCCTGGCATCTCGACGATTTTCCGCATTTCGAGTTCATGGCCGGGGCCCTGCCAGGCGGCCGAGCGCCCTCGAGCGTCCTCGAGACCTGGATCGCCGAGTTCGACTATCTTCACGACCGCGTCGGTGAGGGCGTCCTCGTCGTCACCATGCATCCCCAGATCATCGGCCGTGGCTCGCGCATGCTGATGCTCGAGCAGTTCATCGCCCACGTGGCCAGCCGGCCCAACGCCGGCTTCACCAGCTGCATCGACTACGTGAGCCACTGGCGGCAGGGCAGGACGCCGTCGCTGCCGCCCCGCTAACTCAGACGGAAGCCGAATGCCGCGCCGCGCCGGTGCCGAAATAGCTGTCGAAGCGCGCCGCGATCGAGCGGACGAACGGCCGTCCGGCGGCACTCACGACAAACGCATCGTCCTCGATGCTCACATTGTCGTCGTCCGCCGCGACCTCCTGCAGTTCGGCCAGCAGTGGTTGCGCCGCGTCGCCGAACCGATTTGTCAGCTCGCGGGCCGACACGGCAAAGTCGCACATCAAGCGCTCGATCACCCAGCCGCGCATCCGGTCGTCGCTGTTGAGCGCAATGCCGCGTGCCACCGCCAGACCCGTCTCGTTGACGTGTCGCATATACTCGCCCGTCGCCGTCACGTTCTGCAGATGCCCCTGCGGCAGCGCCCCGATGGCCGAAGCGCCAAAGCCCAGCAGCACTGGCGCGGCGTCGGTGGTGTAGCCCTGGAAATTGCGGTGCAGGGCCCCGGCTTTGGCCGCCATCGCCAGGCTGTCGGTCGGCAGCGCGAAGTGGTCGATGCCGATTGCCTCATAGCCAGCCGCGAGCAGCTTCGCCGCAGCCGCCTGCGATTGCGCGAAGCGCGCCTCGAGATCGGGCAGGGCCGCCTCGTCGATCATCTTCTGGTGCGTCTTCATCCACGGCACATGCGCATAACCAAACAGCGCAATCCGGTCGGGACGCATCGACAACACAAGATCGATCGTCGCCTCGACGCTGGCCACCGTCTGGTGCGGCAGCCCATAGAGCACGTCGAGATTGACCGATCCGACGCCACGCTCCCGCATCCCGTCGACCACCGCACGGGTCTGCTCAAAACTCTGCGGCCGGTTGATCGCCGCCTGCACCTTCGGGTCGAAATCCTGGACGCCGACGCTGATCCGCGTCACGCCGGCCTTGGCGAACGCGTCGTAACGATCCGCCGTCATGTCGTTGGGGTCGATCTCGATGCTGAACTCAAATCCATCCGCCTCGCCGAACAGTTCGCGCGCGACCGTGCCGAGCCGCATCATGTCGTCCGGTTGCAGCATCGACGGCGATCCGCCGCCGAGATGCAATGCCACGGCCCTGCCGCGCCCGTCGAGAAGGCCTGCGACAGTCTGCATTTCCTTGATCACCACCGGCAGATACGCCGCGATTGGATCGTAACGCAGTACCTGCTTGGTATGGCAGCCGCAGAACCAGCACAGCCGGTCACAGAACGGCACATGCACGTAGAGCGACAGCGCCGAGTCCTCGGGCAACGTCTGCAGCCAGTCGGCATAGGCGGAACTGTCGACCCCGGCATGAAAATGCGGCGCCGTCGGATAGCTGGTGTAGCGGGGAACCTGCTTGGCGTAGCGAACCGCGAGCGCGTCTGACATGGGAAACCGACCTTTCGGTCGTTCGGTGCCAGACTTCCCGTGTCCCGGCCTTGATGAAGATCAACCGCCGGACGTGTCAGCCGAGCTTCTTGACCAGATAGATATGATCGCAGGCGAGCACCGTTTCTCCCCGCTGGTTCATGACCCGTACCTGCTCGGTGACCCGGCCATGATCGGCACGCTTCGCGTCATCCTCGAGTGCCGCGATGGTCAAGACCGTGTGGATGGTGTCGCCGATGAACACAGGCTTCGGAAACCGCAGTCGCTCGAACCCGTAGGTGAAGGCCAGCGGGTTAATCTCGCTGGCCGTGAGTCCGATGCCGATGGCGAACGTCATCGTGCCGTGCGCGATTCGCTGCCCCCACTGGCTCGACTTCATCGCTTCTGCGTCCATGTGATGCGGAAAGAAATCGCCGGTGTGGCCGGCATGGACGACGATATCGGTCTCGGTGATGGTGCGCGCACTGGTCTTGCGCGCCTCGCCGGCGGTGTAGTCCTCGAAGTGCCGCGGCCGTTCCATCAAAAGCTTCCCCGGAACAGCGCGTTGAGGTCGGCGACAATCGATGCCGCCTTCTCGCCCGATAGCAGCCCCGCGTTCAGCCGCTTGGCCGCCGCATCCTGGAACGCCATGTAGCCCTTGTGCCGCGGCCGCACGTAGCTCGCCTCGAGCGTCTTGCGCGTGGCACGGTAGAAATCCGGCGCCGCCGCATTGACCGCCTCGTCCTCCCAAGCCACCCGATGTCCCGGCTGGCCGCCGGACGTCGCGTAAAGACCCGACTGCACTCCGGCCGACGCGACGAACGCTGCATACGCCCGCGCCTCGGGCAGGTGCTTCGAAAACGCCGAGACCGCAATGCCAGTGCCACCCAGCGCCGAGCCGCGGTGGCCGGGGAGCGGAATGTCCGCAAAGGTAAGCTGCTTCGGCCGGAAGCCGGGTCGCGCATACGACACATAGCCGTACCCGAGCGGCATCACCGAAACGATCGCGTCCGCCCGCGACATGGCTTCCGACGCCATGATCGGGTCCATGGCGAAATTCGACGGCTCTATCAGCGACGTCACCTTGCGGATCGTCTCGATCACCTCGACCCCGACGTCCGCTGCGATCAGGTCGCCAACGACCGTCGAGCAGGGGTGCCCCATGTTGGCCGCGAAGGTGAAGAAGGTCATCAGACTGTGCGGCGCCAGCATCGGCAGCACCACCTGCCCGGCAAAGGCCAGCTCGACGACCTCCTCCCAGCTCTCGGGCGGCCCGGCCAGCCGGTCGGCGCGATAGGCCATCACCTGCGCCGCCGCATCGATCGGATAGGCCCATTGCTGGCCTTCATAAGTGTAGCTCGGATATGAAGCGCCGACGAACGCATCCGCAATCGGCCCGAGCGGCGCGAGACAGTGCTCGGCCGTCACCTGCCCAACATGCGGGTGGTCGATGATGATCAGATCGTATTGTCTCGCCAGTTCCTCGACCGGAAAACTCTCGAAGTCCTGCAGCGAGCGCTTGTCCCAGTGAATGGCGACGCCGCTGCGGTTGCGCCATTCGGCGGCCGTCGCCACCATCGGGTCATAGCCGCGCGGATGGCTCCAGGTCATGCCCTTGAGCAGGGTCGATGGTCCGGGCAGACTGGTCATAGGCCGAACTCCCGGCGGATCTTGTCGCTATGCTCGCCGATTAGTGGCGCGGCGCGCGTGGTGCCGGCGCGGTGGCCGTCGATCCGGAGCGGCGAGCGGGTGGTGAGGATCGAGACATCGTCGCCGCGCGTCACCGTCTGCAGCATGTCGAGGGCCTTGAAGCCGTTGCTCTCCATCAGCTCCGGCCAGTCGAGCACCTTGGCGCACCAGATGTCGGCGGGTTCGAGCACCTCGAGCCAATGTGCCGTCGGCGCTGTGCTCAATCGCTCGGCAATGATCTGCTTGATCGCATCGCGAGACGTGAACCAACTCTTGGGCGCGTCGCGATAGGGGGCCAGTGGTTCGCCGAGGCCGAGCAGGTCAGCAAGTTTGCCGAGCGGCGTCATGGCGATGGCGATGTAGCCGTCGGCTGTCGGGTAGACGCCGTAGGGCGCCGACAGATAGGCATGCGCCGAGCGAAAGTCCGACCGCTTGGGCTTGCGGCGGCCGTCGTTCAGATGCGTGGTCAGCACCTCGAACTGGAAATCGACGAGCACTTCGAGCAGGCTGGTTTCGACATGCGACCCGACCCCTGTGCGGAACCGTCGGATCACCGCGGCCATCACACCCTGCGCAATTGCCGCGCCCGCCAGCATATCGGCGATGGCGAGGCCGAACGGCACTGGCCCTTGCGAGTCATCGCCGTTGAGCCACATCACGCCCGAACGCGCCTGTGCCAGCAAATCCTGACCCGGCCGTTGCACCCAAGGACCCTCGCTGCCATAGCCGGTGATCGAGCCATAGACGATCCTGGGATTGATCGCCTTGACCGGCGGATAGTCGAGCCCGAGCCGCTCGATCACCCCCGGCCGGAAATTCTGCAGCACGATATCGGCCTTGCCCAAGAGCGTCTTCAGCGCCGTGACGTCCGCCGGGTCCTTCAGGTCGAGCGCGAGGCTCTCCTTGGAACGGTTGATGGCGTGAAACAGCGTCGAATCGCCGCCGATCTCGGTGTCGCTGAGATACAACCGCCGCGACAGGTCGCCCCCGTCCGGCCGCTCGATCTTGATCACCCGTGCGCCAAGGTCCTGCAGCCGGAGCGACGCGTATGGCCCGCTCAGGAACTGGCACATGTCGATAACGATCAGGCCCGATAGTGGAAGATCGTTCTGCTCTGTCATGTTGCCTCGGTCTTGCCGGCCCATTCGGCCGGGCTGCGATATTTCACGGTCTGCAGATGCTCGCAATAGAGCACCAGCTCGCCTTCGCCTTTGAATACTTCGTAGCTGGCGCGGACCAGGCCGAGTTCCTTGTATTTCGGGCGTTTCTCGAGGTTGGTGCGGATTGTGTAGATGGTGTCGCCGAT
>JANXSI010000640.1 GCA_025352765.1 Devosia sp.
TCTCCACGAGCGCCCGTAGGTTCATCATATCGTCGGTCATCGGTCGTCCTTCCGATCAGGGGTTGTGTTGCAACCAGACCCTATCGGAAAGCGCCGATGACCACCGCGCTACTCAGCTACACCACGTCCGGGGACACGACCATGAACAGGGGCTACGCCATCGAGGCAACGTCTAGTGCCTCTGCTGCCTTGTCCAGCGTTTCCATGACAGTCAAATGCTCCGAGCCGTTCTTGCCCGTTCCTGTGGTTTCGATCACCGTGTGGCCGTTGACCGTTTCCAAGGTGATTACGTGCGCAGGATTGATATAAATCGTCGTTCCGGCTGGTAGTAGTTTCGTCAATTTGCAGAGTGTCACGTCAGTCCCCTCCATGGAATACAAGATCGTGACAGTTTACGACCGAGAATGACACAGTGATCGGACGTTCTGAGAGATCAGCCTACCTTCGGCAATCGTGGAGGATTGAAGACTTGCGCTGACTTCGAGCCGGCCAATCGAAAGAGTTAGCTGAGAAGCCGGGTGAGAATATAGCGCGCCATCGCCTTTGTATGAAACAGGCGGTACTACGGCCGCATGCGAGATTGCTCGATCGACCACGACACCCGCTGCCGCGCTCATTGGCAGCGTGTCGGTCCCCGCTATCGGCGGAGAATATGCATTTTCGACAATGCTGGAGGCTCGCAGATCTTGAAGCGGTCGGTGGATCGGATCAGCGATTTCCGCTGACCCGCAATGTGCAAACCGGCGGCACCAACGATGTCTCAGCCAAGGCGCCAGGCAGTCCAGTGATCGCCGTGGCGACCCATGGCGCCGAAGTTAAAACTCGTTCCAGTCCTTCGCGGTCGCAGTACTCCCGCCTGTTAGGTACGACCGCGCCGCACTGGTCACTTTGGCCCTCATCGCTTTGATGCTCGCAGGTTTGGCCGAACGGCCGTGATTGGTACCGGAAACTGATCGGTCCGGAACCGGATTGGTCTGAAGCGTGAATACCTCAACGACACGATCGAGCTCCCGCGCCTGAGCTTCTGTCTGTTCGATTGCCGCATTGGTTTCCTCGACCAGCGCCGCATTATGCTGTGTCATCTCATCCATGGTCCTGACAGCCGTAGTGACTTCCGAGATCGCGGAAGCCTGCTGATGGTTCGACTCCGCAATGTCATCGAGCGTGGCGGCGTTCTCCCTGATCCCAACCATCATCATCTCAAGTTTTGCAGCAGCCTCCGAGACAAGCTTTGAGCCGTTCTTGACCTCAATTGCGCTCTGATCGATGAGCGCCTTAACTTCATTGGACGCCCGTGCCGCTGACTGAGCGAGGCGGCGAACCTCAACGGCGACGACGGCAAAACCCTTGCCGGCGTCGCCGGCGCGAGCGGCCTCTACCGAGGCATTTAGCGCGAGAAGGTTTGTCTGGAAGGCGATGTCGTCAATCAGGCCAATTATGTTCGATATCTTGCCGGACGACCCAGTGATTTGCTCCATCGCGATTGTTGTCTGCGCCATCACCTGCGCGCCATCTTCGGCTGTCTTGCTTATGATCCGGGCTTTGGCACTCGCGCTACCAGCTTTCTCAGCATTTCGGCTCACAGTTTCCGAAAGTTGCTCAACAGCCGCTGATGTCTCTTCGATTGTCGCAGCTTGCTTGGTCGTTCTCTCGGAGAGGTCGTTTGCCCCAGAGAGGATTTCGCCCGTCGCGGTCCTGAGCGCACCTGAAGTCTGTCTGAGCTGACCAACAATCTCGGCGAGCTTTTCTGCGACGGCGTTCGTGTCGTCCTTTAGACGCAAGAAGGAGCCTGCGAAGTTTCCCTCTACACGTTTGGTCAGATCCATAGCGGCGATAGCCGTTAGAACTCCGCCTGCACTGGCGAGGCCCCGATCAACCGTGGCGACGAGGGTGTTGACGCTTTCGGCTAGAGCGTTAAGTTCTTTGTCGGCGAAGGTTGCCGTGATCCTCTCGCTAAAATTTCCAGCGATTGCAGCGTCGACCACCCCTCCAAATTCACGCTGCAACTGCACCATCATTGCAGTCCGTTCGCCGGTCGACTTGACGGCATTTGCAGCTTCTGCCTCGGTTAGTCCCTGAACCTTGAGGCCGTTCTCGCGGAAGATTTTGACGGCGCTAGCCATGCGACCGATTTCGTCCCGTCGGCCCATAAACGGCACCGCGGCCAGGAGGTCACCAGCAGCGAGCAAGCGCATCGTCGCCTCTAAAGCGTTCAACGGCCTTACAACGCCGCTGAGGACCACAAAGAGCGCGTAGCTAAGGATGCAACCGGACAAGAGCGCTATAGTCGCAATAATCCAGCCCGCTAGGCTCGATGTCGACTGCGCCAATCGGCGACTTCGTGAAAAGCAAACTCGGCGCAACTATCGAATCGATCGCATCCCAATTTGATGAGCTGGCAAAGCTCCAAATTGCTGTTGCGGGATCGGACTATCAATTGG